>JBKJNL010000103.1:0-5566 GCA_046593615.1 Myxococcota bacterium
CCTTTACGATTCCCTTCAACGACCTCGCGGCACTCGAAGAGACGCTCAACGCCCAGCAGGGCAAGATCGCCGTCGTTTGCCTCGAGCCCGTCGTCGGCAACATGGGCGCCACGCAGCCCATGTTGCCGACGACGGGCTCGAGGCAGACGACGGCGATCTTGCCCTGCTGGGCCTTGAGCGTCTCTTCGAGCGCCGCGAGGTCGTTGAAGGGAATCGTGAACGTGTGCTTCGCGAGATCGGCCGGCACGCCGGGCGAGTCGGGCAGCCCGAGGGTGGCGACGCCCGACCCGGCCTTGACGAGGAAGCTGTCGGCGTGGCCGTGGTAGCAGCCGTCGCATTTGATGAGGCCGTCGCGGCCGGTGACGCCGCGGGCCAGGCGCAGCGCCGACATCGTGGCCTCGGTGCCCGACGAGACGAAGCGCAGCTTCTCGATGCGCGGGAAGGCCTTGATGACCAGGCGGGCCAGCTCTTCTTCGAGGCCGCAGGGGGCGCCGAAGCTGGTGCCCTTGCGGGCCTGCTCGGAGACGGCGCGCACGACGCGGGGGTCGGCGTGGCCGAGCAGCATCGGGCCCCACGACAGGACGTAGTCGATGTAGCCGTTGCCATCGACGTCGTAGAGCCAGGGGCCTTCGGCGCGGTCGATGAAGAGAGGCGCGCGCCGGCCGCCCTTCACGCTGGCGTCGTCGAGGGCGACGCCCTTGAAGGCCCGCACCGGCGAGTTGACCCCGCCGACCAGCACCTCGCTGGCGCTCTGGAACATCTGCTCGGATCGAACGCGCTTCGTACCCATCGAGAACCTCTGGAAAGGACCTGCCCTGGAGCCGCCGGCAGCATTGCATGGAGCCGGTGACCTCGGCATAGCGCCGCGCATGACCGAGGTCGACGTCGACGAAGGGGCTCGCAAGAAGACCCAGCGCAAGGTGATGGGCATCGTCTTCTTGACGCTGTTCCTCGACCTGCTGGGCTTCGGCGTCATCCTGCCCATCCAGCCCTTCTACGCCGAGAGCTTCGGTGCCTCGGCCACCGTCGTCACCCTCATCGGCGCTGCCTACTCGCTGATGCAGTTCCTGTTCGCGCCCATGTGGGGACGGCTGTCGGACCGCATCGGTCGTCGTCCCGTCGTGTTGATCTCGATCGCGTTTGCTTGCGTCGGCTGGCTCATCCTTGGCTTCGCCAACGGCCTGGTGATGCTGGTGCTCGCCCGGGCCATCGCCGGCTTCGGCAACGCCAACCTCGGCACCGTGCAGGCCATCGTCGCCGACGTCACGCGCCCCGAAGAGCGGGCCCGCGGCATGGGCATCGTCGGCGCCGCCTTTGGCCTCGGCTTCTTGTTCGGCCCCGTCGTCGGCGGCGTCTTTGGCGGCAAGTACGGGCCCGAGGTGCCGGCGTTCATCGCGGCCGGCCTCGCCGCTTTGAACTGGGTGCTGGCGCTCTTCATCCTGCCCGAAACCCGCCGGGTCGATGCCAGCGGGGCCGGTGTCGTCGTGCAAGGCGCCCACGCGCCCCGCCGATCGCTCTTCCCGCTCGACGCCATGCGCGAGGCCTGGGCCCTGCCGAGCGTCGCGCCGTTGTTGGTCATGGGCCTGGTGTTCACCATCGGCTTCGCCTTGATGGAGTCGAGCCTGTCGCTGTTCGTCGAGCGCCAGTTCCTCGACAACGCCCTCGTCGGCACCAAAGAGGGCGGCAAGCAGGCGGCCTTTTTGGCCATGCAGGTCTTTGTCGCCGTCGGCATCACCGCTGTCATCGTGCAGGGCGGCCTGGTCCGTCCGCTGCGGGCCCGCTTCCGCGAAAAATCGCTGATCGTCACCGGCGCGCTCTTGATCGCCCTCGGCTTTGTCGGCGTCGCCGCCGTGCCCTTCGTGTCGCCGTCGTTCTTTGTGATGTTCCCGCTGACGGTGCTCATCGCCAGCGGCTCCGGCATCTTTCAGCCGTCGTCGTCGTCGTTGCTGTCGCGCTCGGTGGACGAAGACCGCCAGGGCTCGGTGCTCGGCGTCGGCCAGGCAGCGTCGTCGCTGGGGCGCATCATCGGGCCGGCGACGGCGGGGCTGCTGCTCGACCAGCACCGCTCGCTGCCCTTTGCCGTCGGCGCCGTGCTGCTGGTGATCGCGGCGGCGCTCGCGTTGCGGGTCAAGACCCGCGACACCTGAGGCGCAGATCGCTGCGACGACGACGACCCCCGACCGGGCAGGGGTCGCTAGGGTGGCGCGATGCGCATCGTCGTCCGGCCGCCGAGCAACGTCGCCCTCCACAAGCTGTGCGGCGAGCAGCTCGCGCGCGGCGGGCTCTTTTTGCCGCGTGACCTCGGTCAGCCGCAGTTCGCCGCCGTCGACGTCGTCATCGAGGCCGGCGACGGCGAGCGCTTCGACCTCGCCTGCGAGGTGCTGCAGGCGTTTCCTGAACAGGCGACGGCGCTGTCGGTGAAGCCGGCGGGCCGCGCGGGGCTCGACGCGCTCATGGCCCACGCCATGAAGCACCCGCCCGACGGCGTCGACGGCCCCCTCGAGATCGTGGTGCTCGACGACGACGACGACGACGTTGGCGAAGCAGCGGCAGCACCAGACGAAGGCCACAAGGCGGGCGACCTGTCGCTCATCGATCAGGTCGCCAAGATGAGCATCAACGAGAAGCGCCAGGCGGCGCTGCACGGCGGCAAAGACATGCGCCTGCTCATCGTCAAAGACCACAACAAGACGCTGCACCCGTTCGTCATGAACAACCCGGCGCTGTCGATGGACGAGGTCGAAGCGATGTCACGCATGACGGCCATCAACCCCGAGTGCTTGCACCTGATCGCCAAGAACTGGACCCGGTCACAGTCGGTGGTGCGCAACCTGGTGAAGAACCCCAAGACGCCGCTCATGGATGCCTTGCAGCTGGTCGACAAGCTTGCGGTCTCGGACCTCAAGGCGATCGTCAAGAGCAACGCGGTGCGCATGCCGCTGCTGATGGCCGCCCGCAAGAGAATGAACTCGTGAGTCGATTCCGGCGGCGCAGCGGCTCCTGACGGCCGCTACGGCGTGGTCGGAGCCGTCGGTGTCGGCGTCGCCGTCTCGGTCTTGACCGGCGTGGCGGCCGCAGGGGTCTCTCTGGCGATGTTCGTGGCCTGCACGGGCAGGCTCTTCCCGGGCACGAGGTCGGCCATCCACGACAGCCCCACGTGCAACATGAACGACTCGCGGGCGATGGGGTCGGTGTCGGCCATCGTCGAGAGCACGCGGCTGCCGGCGACAAGGTCGACCTTCATGACCAGCTCGACGTCGGCGCCGCCGTCGACGGGGACGACGGTCCAGCGCCACGAGCCCTGGTCGATGTCGCCACCGGTGACGGTCTCTTCGACGACGAGGACCCCGGCGGCGTCGGTGCTGTCTTTGACGACGGTCTCGAAGCTGATGCGGCCGCCAAAGGCGCCGATCGTGTACTTCGCCGACTGTCCGCCGTCGGTGCACCGCTTCACCGTCGGCGTCTTGTCGACGTAGCTCTTCTTGTCGCGGATGGACCAGACGACGTCGGTGAGCGGCGCGGCCACGCGGCGGCGCAGCGTGTACGTGGGCTGCTTGCCACGGCGATCGGCGATGATGACGGTGCCGCGGCCGGCGAGCAGGGCCATGGCGTCGTCGCCGGCGCGGGTGCGTTGGATGCGCTTGCGTTGCTCGGGCTTGGCAAAGCCGCGCGCCGAAGAGATGCCGGCGGCGTAATTGCCGGCGTCGCCCGCGGTGGCCTCGAGGCTCTTCATGATCGAGACCCACGACGAGCTGTTGCCCGGCTCTTCGACGATCCGGTAGCGGACCGCGCACGAGCCGCCTTCGGCGTCGGTGAGCTCGTAGACCGAGTAGGCCTTTGTGACGCCGTCGTTGAAGCGCAGGCGGCCGGGCCCTTCGCGGGTGACGCGGCCCGGGATCGTCGGCGACAGCGCGACGGTGAGCTCGAGCTCATACGAGACGACGGGGTTCTCGGCGGTGCCCGACCGCTCGGCCTTGACGCTCTCGACGTTGGGGAATCGCTTGGGCCAGTTCTCGACGTCGAGCATGCCGGCTTCAATGGCGGCGCAGCTCTCGCGCGAGTGGGTGAACAGCCAGGCGTCGAACGGCTGGCGGTGGTGACGCGGCAGCAGCAGCACCTCGCCATCGGTGGTCAGCTCGATGAGGCCGCGCGCCGACACGTCGGGCGCAGCGAGGGGCAAGAGGGCCGAAAAAAGGAGCAAAGAAGACATCAGCACGAGAGGGCACCCGATCCGCGACGACGGCGTCAGCAGCGAGCTTCAGCATGGCGTCTGGTCAGCGCACTGGCCATCGCGCAGCGCGCCACGCGACCCAGGACAGCTCACGCTCGAGCTCGCGGATCCGCCGGTAGCGCGGCCAGTCGGTGAGCCTCGGACCGCGTCCCACCGCCGTGTGGCGCGCGGCGACGTCGCACAGCCGCCGCTGCACATCGGCTCGTGCGGCCAACGGAGACGCGGTCACCCGAAGCCGCCGGGGGATCGGGGTGAGCTGCAGAATTTCGACCACCGCCTCTTCGCTCGTGACCACCTCGTGACTGCCGACCTCGATGTAGCGGCCCCGGCTGGCCGCCGACGAACGCGGCACGGCCGAGGGCCCCAGCACACCGACGGATTCAAGGCGCTCTCGCCTGACGACGCCGGCCACGACGGCGCCCACGCTCGACCACGGCAGATGCAGCGGCGGACCGGTGTGGAGGCGGGCCTCGATGCCGGTGTCGGTGACGTCGACGTCGCTGCTGCTGATGACCGGCGGCAGGCGGAACAGCTCGCCGTCGACGACGCTGGCGCCCACGCCTTCGGTGGCCAGCAGAGCCGCGAGGCCGTCGGCGCCGTCGCGGGCGACGCCTTCGACGACGACGCCGGAGTTGTTGCGGAAGAGCAGCTGGGCGTCGATGTCGGTCAGCGCGTCGGTGTGGGAAAAGGCCCGCTGCAAGGCGACGACGGGGACGCCCTCGAGGGCATCAAAGACGACGGCGAAGGGTCCGCGGCCGAGCTTCACGGCGCCGCTGCGCTCGCGGCCCACGATCTCGGCCGGGCGCGGCGTCGACGTTGACGCTGCCGGCGACGGTCCTGGTGGCGAAGACGCCGATGGTGCTGGCGACGGTGCTGGCGCCACGTGGCGACCGCCCGTGAGCCGCTCGAGCTCGCCGACGTCGAGCCACAGCCCGCCGCAGCTGAAGCACAGGTCGGCGGCCACACCCCGCAGGCGCAGCGGTCGCATGAGGCTCGTGCAACCCGGGCAGGGCACCCGCAGCCCCGAGAACAGCCCGGCGATCTCGCGCAGCATCTCGCGATCGAGACCGAGCTCATCGACGACGACGCGCTCGGTGCTGTCGGGGGGCAGGAAGCAACCGTGGCACGACGGGCACGCCGACTCGCCGACGCCGCCGTTGCCGTCTGCGAGCGCGGTGGTCCGACAGCGGGGACAGGCAGCCATGCCCGAGGTGTAGCGCAGGCCCGCGCGGGGCGGACGTGCGGGCCCGTCGGAACAGAGCGAAACGCGAGGCGAGCGCGACGAAGAAGCGTGACGAAGAAGCGCGACGAAGAAGCTCGTCGTCGGCGCTCGTC
>JBKJNL010000117.1:0-4592 GCA_046593615.1 Myxococcota bacterium
TCGCGCTCTTCACCGACTGGCGCGGCGACGCACCGACCGAATGAAGCGCGGCCGTCAGGGCGCGGGCGGAGCCGTCGACGTTGGCGGCGTCGTGGGCGGCGGCGTGGGCGGCGGCGTGGGCGGCGTCGGGGGCGGCGCCTCGAGCAGCGGGGGCAGGTCGCTCGGATCGCCGGGCCCCACGCGGCCCGGCACCGCGTCGTTCGGGCCGTTTGCGGGGGGCAGGGTCTTGGGCGTCGCCGGCAACGAGGTTCCCGGCGGCGGGCCTTTGCCGATGCCGGCGCGCACGTCTTTCGCGTGCTGCTTCAGGGCCTGCAGGTAGAGGTTCGACCAGCGCGTCTCCTCGGAGCCGGCGACGACGTACTGCGACCCCGACTGGGCGAGATTCAAGGTCAGGCCGCCGATCAACGCGCCGACAAAGATGAGCCCCGTCGTGAAGTCCTGAAACAGGATGAACGCGATGCTGGCGACGCCGGCGGTGATGTCGAGCAGCGTGCCGGCGACGCCGAGGCTGGTGACGGTGGCGTATTCGAGCGGGTCGTCGATGTTGCCGCTGAGCGGTTGGCTGCGCACCACCGAGCCGTCGGGCAACGTCGACGTCATCGTGATGGTCATCTCCTTCCACGTGCCGATCTGGATGACCGACGGCGACGCCAGGTCGAAGCTGACCACGGTGCGGGCGGCGGGCGCGGTGTCGTCGGCGACGAGCAGCTTGTTGAGGGTCGTGGCGGTGTGGTTGGCCACCTCCCGTTGCCACGAGCGCGACGGCGACAACGGCATGCCCGGCTCGCGGATCTGCACCTCTTCGCCATCGAAGCGAACGCCGGGCAGCCGGTTGCCTTCGGCGACGACGGCGTCTGACGGGCGCGTCGGTTTGATGATCGTCGAGCACCCGCTGCCGAGGGCAACGACGACGACGGCGACGACGAGGAGCGGCGAGGTCACCAGCGAGCGGCGCAATGTCATGCCGGGAACATAGCGATAACTCTGGTAACAACGGCACAGGTCGCGGCGTCTGCAGCGGCCACGAATGAAACGCCAGTCAACCGGCAGGCAAGCGCCAGGCAACTGCCAGGGTGGCGGCACACGCGCGGTGAGGAGAGGCCATGAGCGTCATCGACCGTCTCGGTCAGGTCGTGAAGTCTGAGTGGACCGCGCGCTTCGGTTCCAGTCGGGAAGGGCGCGAAGACGAAGGCAACGACAAGCCGTCAAAGGCCGACCACGACGACGTCGACGCCGCCCTCAAGCGTCCCGCCCCATCAGGCAGCTCGACGGCGCACCGGCCCACCCGCTCCCCCGCGGTCACCGACGTCGACGGCGCGCTGCGCGTGCTCGAGCTGACCGGAGCGCCAAACCAGACCCCCGGGCTCGACGAGGTTCGCGCCCGCTATCGCGAGCTCGCGCGCCGCTACCACCCAAAGACGCAGTCCGATCGCCCCGACGATCAGAGCGCCGCTCACGTCGTCCTCGAGGCGCTCACCGATGCCCTTGAGGTGCTCGAAGAGCACCTGCTGCCGCTGCCCCCGTCGTCGTCGTCGTCGTCGTCGCCCTCGTCGAAGTGACGCCCCGGTGATCCGGTCCACCGACGTCGTCGTCGTGTCCCGCGCCGTCGTCTCCTGCGTCGTCGTGTCCTGCGTCGTCGGGGTCGTCGTCGCCGTCGTCGGCGCCGCCCCGCTGCGCGCCGCTGACCGCCCGGTGACGTCCCAGATCGGGCTGTGGCTCGAAGAAGACACCAACCCGCGACGCCTGCCCGACGAGCCCATCGACGACGACAAAGGTGCCGCCACCGCGATCGCCCCCGATGGCCTGCTGCGCTTCGCGCTCAGCCTCGGCTTGAACGACAGCGGCAACGGACGCGTGCTGCGCCTCGACACCGCCGTTGGCGGCAAGCTGTTCTTCAACGCGGCCAGCGAGCGCATGCTGGTCGGACAGACCCGCGCCGCCGCCGCCGCCGCCATCGACGACGACACGGCCGTCATCGCCGGCGCCAGCGCCAAGCTGCGTGGCCAGCTCTCGGGATCGCGGACCTACGGCAGCTTCCGCGGCGACCTCGCGGTCGAGCGCGCGGTGATGCGCGGGCTCTCACTGCGTCTGGGCGTCGACGGCGCCAGCTTCCTGGCCTTTGACAACGACCTCTTCAGCTTCGCTGGCGGCGGCCTGCTCGCCGGAGGCCGCTACAGCCACGACAAGGAACGCATCGATTTCGTCGTCGACGCCGGCTTGCGTGGCTTTCCGTTTTCGCCGCCGACCCCGGGGACCGAGACCGACGACCGCCGCGTCGACGTCCCGCTGGTGCTGGCGGTGTCGGCGACCAGCGCCCGGCGGCTCTACCTGTCGGCCGGCTACACGCTGGTGCGCAACGAGAGCAACGCCCGCGGCGAGCGCTACACGCGCCACCGCCTGCAGCTCACCGGCGGCGCCCGATTGCCGGCCCAGGTGACGGCGACGGCCCAGGCCGCGGTGCAGCTCACGAGCTACGACGACGGCGTCTCGCTGGGGCAGCGGTACTTCCTGGCCGACGACGACGAGACCCAGAACCTCGTCGAGCTCTCGCTGCAGCGCCCGTTGTTCGGCGGCCTGATTCTCGAGGCCCGCGCCGGCTTCTTGAGCAACGAGCTCGCCCAGGACGGCGCCCGCTTCGCCCGGGCGACGGCGGCCGTCGGGCTGCGCTGCGACCTCTGAACGAAGCGCGCGGCCCCGGGGCCGCGCGCTTCATCGTTCTTCAGACATCGTTCGTCAGAAATCGTCGGACGAATTGTAGGGGTCCCAGTCGATGTAGACGGCGACGCCACCTTCGGACTCGGGCACCTCTTTGAGCTTCTCGAGGCCCCGGACCTCGACCTGGCGGATGCGCTCGCGGGTCAGGTTCATGATCGAGCCGACCTCTTCGAGCGTGATGCCCCCGCGGTCGGCGACGTCGAGGGCGCAGGTCTCTTCGAGCTCCCACGGCTCTTTGCCGGGGAAGTTCTCCTTGAGCGAGCCCGTCTCGGGGTTGACGTCGAGGAACAGGTGGAAGCGGCAGGAGACGAACAGGCAGGGCCGCTCCATCTCGAGGCACTCGGAGCGGGTCTGGGGACGCCAGTATTCGACGACGTCGACGACCTCGCCGCGGGCGCGCATTTTTCTGTGCTCGCGGGCCATCTGCTTGCGCGACAGCGTCCGGGCGCGGCGCCGCTTCTCGGCAGGAGAGGCCGCGTCGTCGTCGTCGCCCGCTGCTGACGTCGCTGCTGAGGTCGCGGCTGCCCCGGCCTTTGCGCCAGCGGCGCGCCCGGCGGAAAGGCCGGTGGGCAGGATGGGGGGATTGGAGCCCGATCGCTCGATGACGAGAGGGGTCGCAGTGCCAGCGTTACGGTTGCTCAACCGGGCCTCCGCCAAACGGACAGAAACTTGACGCCGGACCGTAAACCCCCCTCGACAGCGGCGTCAACGTCGCCGCGTGGTTGATCGGCCGCGCGCGGTGCAGGATGACCCGGGCATGGAACGCGACGACCTCCCGACCGCCCTCGCCTGTTTGGCCCGCGGTCTCCAGGGCGCCATCGACGTCGCCGGCCTGGATCACCTGCCCCGCCCGCGCTTCGCGCCCGCCGTGGGCACCTCGTCACCGACACCCGTGAGCGCTGCCCCCGACCTGCCCGCCGCGGCGCCCACCGCCCTGAGCCCGGCCCCGCCGGCTCTGACACAGCCTGTGGCGACGGCGACGCCGGCCCCGATTGCGGCGACTCTGGCCCCGATCGCGGCGACCCTGCCGCCGACGATGCCGACGATGCCGACGATGCCAACGACGCTGGCCAGCACGCAGGACCCCGCGGCCCTGTTGCTGGCGCGCATTCCGTCGATGGCGGTGCCCCCTGCCGAGAAGCTGCGCATCTTGCGTGACGACGTCATCGGCGACTGCACCCGCTGCAAGCTGCACCGCGGCCGCAACAAGCTGGTGTTCGGCGCCGGCGATCCAAAGGCCAGGCTGGTGTTCGTCGGCGAAGGCCCCGGCGCCGACGAAGACCGCGAAGGCATCCCGTTTGTCGGCCGCGCCGGGCAGCTGCTCACCAAGATGATCAACGCCATGGGCTTCAGCCGTGACGACGTCTACATCTGCAACGTCGTCAAGTGCCGGCCGCCCAACAACCGCGATCCCGAAGCCGACGAGGTCGAGGCCTGCGAGAGCTTCCTGAAGGCCCAGCTGGCCGTGCTCCAACCACAGGTCATCGTCGCCCTCGGCCGACACGCCAACCACACGCTGCTGCGCACCCAGACGCCCATCTCCAAGCTGCGCGGCCGCTGGCACAGCTACGAAGGCGTCGACGTCATGCCGACGTACCACCCGAGCTACCTGCTGCGCGAAGAGCGCGATCCGACGCAGACCAAGAAGCGCGAGGCCTGGGGCGACCTGCAGCTCGTCATGAAGAAGCTCGGCGGCCAGCCGTAGCGTCGTCCGTCGCGTCGGCCGTTCAGCCGTCGCGGCCCGTCGATTCGTCGGTGCCACCGCCCGTCGAGCCACCGCCCGTCGAGCCCGTCGGGTCCCCTTTGGGGTCTTCGGGCGGCGGCGCCGACGCGTTGTCGGGCAGCACCGGGCAGGCGGGTTCGTCGTCGACGACGGG
>JBKJNL010000182.1:0-6471 GCA_046593615.1 Myxococcota bacterium
GAACGGGCCAAAGGGCACCGGGGCACCGCCGTTGATGCGCACCTCGGCGATGTCGCCGGCGTTGTCGTCGGCAAACAGCTCGAGCACGACGATGCCGGTGGCGCTGTTGGTGAACGCGCCGTCGGCGTCGATGAGGCACGAGAAGCACGAGGCGAAGTTGCCGGCGTCGCCGGCGCCCGCGCCGGGGGCCGTGCGGTCGAGGAAGATCGTCGACGACAGCTGGGTGGTGTTGCCGGCCCGATCGAGGAAGCGCGCAAAGACCGTGACCTCGCCGTCGACGACGCCGGCCGGCAACGGGAAGCTCATCGACGAGGCGAACGCCCGGCTCACGGGGTTCGCGAACGACGCGTCGGTGGCAAAGAGCACGGTGGTCGGGGCGTCGGCCGCGGGTGCGGTGGCGGCCACCGTGACGGTGGTGCTGCGGGTGAAGAGCGCGCCGCCGTTGACGGTCATCGAGACCGCCGGCGGCACCGTGTCGAGCGTGAGGGCAAAGCGGTTCGGGTTGTTGACGACGTCGGAGACGTTGCCGGCGGCATCGGTGAGCTCAAAGAACACGCGGTAGGCGCCGTCCTGGGCGGGCACGCCCGGACCACCGACCTGCACGATCGCGTCGGCGGCGGCGCCGGGGACGACCAGGGGAATGGCCCCGAACGGCACCCCGGCGGCGGTGGCGGCGCCGGCGAGGCTGCGAAAGGCGACGACGTCGGCGACGGCGACACCGGCGGGGTCGCTGACGTTGACGCCGGCGGCGGTGCGGGCGCGGCCGACGTCGATGTCCATCTGGAACACGCTGCTGCGCGCAAAGAACACACCGGCGTCCTGCGGCAGGCCCACCGGCGCGAACGACACGCCGTTGTTCGTCGACGGCGCCGTGACGTCGCGCACGATGCCCGACGACACCGGCGCCGCGGTGCAGTTGCCGGCCGCATCGCACGAGAACGCAAAGGCCGTGTGCAGGCGCTCGACGAGGTCATCGAGAGGGACGCGGCAGCCGACGTCGTGGGCGCAGCGGGTGCCGCCCGGCGCCGCCGGGGCGGCGTTTCCAAAGACGACAAAGGCGTCGCCGAGGGCTGAGACGTCGCCGACGCCGGCGTTGGCGCTGACGACGGCGGTGACGGCGCCTTCGTTGGTGAAGCCGTCTTGCAGGGCCAGGGTCCCGCGCTGCAGCACGACGCGCGGCGACGACGGCGGCGTCCGGTCGATGGTGACGTTGGTCTCGAGGACCTCGCCGAGGTTGCCGGGGCTGGCGCGCAGCTGCAGGAACACCGTGACGGTGCCGGTGGCGCCGCTGACGTCGATGGTCGGGGCGATGGTCTTGCCGGCGCTCGGCACGAAGGGCTGAAAGCCCGTCTCGTCGGGCGGGAACGCCGAGAGGCCGATGCGGAAGTCGGCGAAGCCGGTGGCGTCGAGGCCCCCCACGCGCAGGCTGTTGAGGTTCGTCGCCGTCACGGCGGTGCAGGCGTCTTCGAGCAGTCCGCCGTTGGCGCACAGGGTGAAGTCACCCGAGAGCACCGTGAGCTCGATGGGCAGGGGCAGGTTGGCGGCGTCGGGTCGCACCACCGTCGTCGTGCGCGGCGCGACCGCGAGGCCGGTGAGCTCGCTGGGCAAGAAGCCGGCAAAGAAGCCGACGGCGGAGTAGCCCGTGCCCGCGAGCACGCCGTTGGCGCGCCAGGTGCCGTCGGCGAGCGTCAGGGCCGCGCCCACGGCGGCGCCGGTGTCGTCGAGGATCGTGACCTGGATGCCGCTGTGGACGGCAGCGCCCGGCAGCACGAAGCGTCCGAGCAAGTCACCGCGCTCGCGCACGAGGGTGAGCGTGCCGACGTCGACGACGGCGCCGCGGCCGACGCTGATGTTGGGGATGACGATGGTGTCGAAGCCGGTGGCCTCGAGGCGCAGCGTCGTGGTGCCGGCGATGACCTCGTCGAAGCGCACCGCACCGGTCGCCGCCGTCGTCACGCCGGTCTCGCTGCCGGCCTCGGCCGTGAGCGTGGCGGTAAACGTCGGCCGCGCGCCGCCTTCGAACAGGGCCGTGCCGATGACCTCGCCGGCCCGCCAGACGCGACCAAAGAACGGCGCGGTTTCGGCGCTGTTGCCGACGTCGTCGACGACGCGGGCGCGCAGGGCGACGGTGTCTCGGTGGGCGCCGGTCACGAACACGGTGGCGGCGCCGTCGTAGGCCGCGAGCCCGCCGAGGGTCGAGAGCACCGGGCCGTCGGCGCGCAGGATCTCCCAGGCGGCGATGTCGGCCACGTCGACGGCGTCGAGGTCGACGGTGACGAGGTCGTCGAACAAGACATTCTCGGTGACGCCGTCGACCGGGCGGCTGGTGGTGCCGCTCACGATCAAGCCGCCGCCCACAAAGGCGACCGGGGTGACGTCGACGTGGATGGCGCGGCTGCCGACCTCGGCGACGTTGCCGGCGGCGTCGCGGGCAAACAGCCGCAGCGTCTGGTCGGCGTCGACGGGCGGAAGTGCCGGGGCCGTCGGCAGAACGACGGCGAGGCCGTCGCCGGCCTGCACGGCCTGCAGGGTTGGCGTGGTGGTGCCGAAGGTCAGCCCGGCGCCCGTGACCCGACCCGTGACGTCGATGAGCTGGGCCTCGACGGGCAAAACGAGGGGCGAGGCCCCGGCGACACCCGCGCAGTCGGCGGCGAAGTCGAGGCAGGCCACGTTGACGGCGTCGTCGTCGGCATCGACCGAGGGATCGGCGCGAACGCCGCGCACCGTGAGCGAGACGAGCTCGGGCGGCGCGGTGTCGAGCACGACGTCGAGGGTGGCGAGGCCCGAGACGAGGGGCGGGCGGCAGCTGTCGTCGCCACCGGCGCAGTCGCAGGGCGTGCTCAAGCAGAGGCGGAGCTGGGCTTCGATGGCGTGGGGTCCGTCGGCGACGTCGAGGCCGGCGCCGCCGAGGTCGACGCCGCCGAGGTCGACGTCGAGCGCGTCGGTGACGGGCGCCCAGCCCGTGGTGGCGTCGACGAAGCCCGTCGCGCTCGCGCGCATCTGCACCGCGGTGATCGAGGCATCGAGCAGCAGCAGCGAGTCGACGAACGCCACCGGCACGGTGCGCTCGTTGACAAACGGGGCCTCGCTGTCGCCGTGGTCGACGGCAAAGAGGTTCTTGGTCAACACCAGGCGCAGGGTGCCAGCGGGCGTCGGTGCGCCCGCCGTCGAGGCCTGCTGCACGAGCACCGGCGCGGTCGCTGTCGGCGCGTAGCCATCGCCCTCGGTGCGCACGAGATAGGTCACGCCGGGGGCGACGCTGCTGAAGGTGTAGGTGCCGTCTTCGGCGAGGGCCAACACCTTGTCGTCGACGTCGGCGTCGATGGCCTGCAGGCGCGCAAAGAACGGGCGCCCGGGCGAGGCGCCTTCGACGACGACGCTCACGGCGCCCGCGAAGTTGTCGGGAGACAAGACACCGGGGCGCAGATCGGCGCGCACGGAGCGACCCGGCGTGACGATGATGCCGTCGACGGTGGCGTCGGTGGCGAGCGCGACGCGGTTGTCGCCCGCCGAGAAGGTCAAGCCGTAGGTGCCGGGAACAAGGTCCACCGAGAACGTGCCGGCGGCGCCCCGGCCGTCGTCGTCGAAGCCGGCGGGGAAGCCGTCGGCGGTGCGGCGCGTGATGAGCACCAGGGGCTGCCCATCTTGCGAGACCGCGCGCCCTTCGACGTCGCGGACCGCGAGGGTCACCGGCTCGCCGTCGAAATCGCGGCCGTCGAGAAAGACGCGGCCGACGATGGCGCCGCGGGCCTGTTGGTCAGCCGGCGTCGCCGGGTCGAACTGGTTGTTCGCCGGCACCACGTCACAGGCGACGAGACCGGTGACGACGAACAACGCGACGAGACGAACGAGGTGACGCATGAGGCCCCCGGGGCAGGTGGTGACGACCGCGTCAGGGTGGCGTGCCGGTCCATCCCCGCAACGGGGTCGTCCGTCGACAGAGGCCGCGTTTCTGTGGTCCGGCCGTCGTCATGAACCACAGCGCTGGTTCCTGCCCCGACGGCGTGGCGAGCGCCGGCGCCTCAGGCCTTTGACGCCGTGGTTTCTGCCGTCGATGCTCGGGGTGTGAAGCTCGGCTCCCGCCCGCACCGCTCCGGCCCCGCCTCGCCGGGATCATCGCCACAGGCGTCCCTGAAGAGCGTGGGACCGCAGAAGGTCAAGCAGACGTCGGCCGCGCCAGCGAGTCCGGCCGCGCCAGCGAGTTCGGCCGCGCCAGCGAGTTCGGCCGCGCCAGCGACGTCGGCTGCGCCAGCGACGTCGACGCCGCCGACATCGCTGACGCTGCACCCGTTCGACGACTCCTATGAAAACCACGAGCCCACCGCGTTGAAGCTCGGGGCCGTCGACCGCGTGCTCGACAAGCTCGCGCCGGTGCGCACCCACGAGCGCGTGATCGCCGAGCTCGGCGGCTCGTTCTTCGGCATCTCCGTGGGCTTTACCGCCAGCCAGCTCGACCTGATCAAGAAGAACACCCACGGCGTCGAGGTCATCCAGGTCGTCAACCAGGACGGCAGCTCGAACCTCGAGACCGTGCTCGGCCGCCACCACCTCTCGCACGGCCAGCGCATCGAGCTGCAAGGCCCCGCGCTCAACACCAGCATCACGCCCGGCGAGCTGCCCCTCGGCGCCCGCTTCATCGGCGTCGGCATCACCAGCGATGTCACCTCGGCCATGGACCACGACGCCGTCAGCTACACCGTCGAGGTCAAGCTCACCGAGAAGAGCATCATCGAGCTGGCCACGCTGGCCGCCCCCGGCGCCGCCGCCGTCGCCGCCACCGCCCTCGCCGACGTCGCTGGCAGCGGCATCGCCGACATCGTCGCCGACGTCGTGTTGGGCGCCGTGCCGGTCTTGTCGGCGGTGATGGCGGCTTCGTCGATCCGGCGGGCCTGGCACGTCTGCCACGACGCCACGGCCTCGAAGCCGATGAAGGCCTTTGCCGTGGCCCACGCCCTCGGCGACACCGTGCGCATCTTCAACCCCATCGTCGGCACGCTGATGAACGCCGGCCTCGTCGGCGTCGCCGCGGCCCTCGGCTGGGTCCACATGCGCCACGCCCGGCACGCCGACCCGACCGGTCCGCCGCCCGACAGCGGCCCGACCCGACCATGACCGGACCCGCCCCCGCGTCGCCCAGGGCGGGACAGGCCGCCCTCGAGAGCCTGCTGGTCGAGGCCCGCGCCCTCGACGGAAAAGACCTTGAAACGCGTCTGGTGTGGATCGAGCGGGCCGCCGACGCCGCCGACGCCGCCCACGCCGAAGCCATCGCCGCCGGCGCAGACGACGACGACGGCCAGAGCGCCGGGCTGCATCTGCGGGCGGCGCTCGGGGCCATCATCCAATGGTCGCGCGGCCCGAAGGATCCGGCCTCGCTGCCGGCTCTCGACGCCGTGGTGCGCACCTTGATGACCCGCGGGCTGCTCGGCGTCACCCGCTCGCTGGCGGCCTCCTACGACGCCCTGGTCAAGGCCCGCGTGCCGCACCGCGCGGCCTGCGTCGAAGCCCGCGACGCACTCGCGGAGATGGCCCGGTCCCTCGAGAAGGGACAGCCGCCGCCGCCGTCGGTGGCCGACCGCTTCGCCCGCGTCCTCGCCTCGTTGCCGCCGGCTGCCTGAGCAGGTGCAGGGGCGACGGCTCGACAGGGTTCACGGTGTAATGATTTCACAAGACAAGGACCAACTAGTCGCCACAAAGAACGCTGGTGTGCTTCAGATCGTTGTCGTGGGTGATCTGCCAGACGTCGCCCGCCGCCTCGCCCTGTCCCGTGGCCACGGCCACGAAGCCGCTGCTCGATGACGACGTCACGGTGAAGCGGTAGAAGTGCTCATCGCCCCGCGGGGTGAAGCCGATCTGTTCGAGACCGGCATAGGTGTCGTGCTCGGCGCGGTGGCTTTCTTCGTACACGTAGATGGCCTTCAGATTGCCTTTGGCATACTTGTGCATCGCGGCGCAGCGCGCAGAATCGGGGACCGCTTTCGGGACCGGTGTCGCGTTCGCCGTCGCCGCGGCCGCGGCCGCCGAATCGGCCTTTGTGCCAGACCCGGCGGGGGACCCGGCAGGTGACCCGGTCGCTGGTGACCCGGTCGCCGCGGTCGCTGGTGCCGCCGCCGCTGACCCGGTCGAGGGCGAGGCGGGCGGCAGCGACGTCGACGCGCGGTTGGTGGCCGGAGCCCGGGCCGCGTAGCGAGCGGCGGCGTCGGCTTGTCCCGCGATCTTTGCGAGCCGACCGATCTCGGCGATCACCTGGTTGTGGGCATCGGCCTTTGCATCGAGCCGGCCGGTGTCGGCCAGCAGGTCGTGGGCGAGCAAGAACACCGCGTCGCAGACGGAGCGGTTCGGCGTCGCCGGCGTCACGCAGGCGCGCAGCACATCGACGACCACGAGCTCGCGCCAGCCGCGCTCCTCGGGCGTCAGCGCCGGCGGCGCCGCAACAGCGCCCGTCGCAGGCAACAACAACAGCACGACGACGAC
>JBKJNL010000238.1:0-3555 GCA_046593615.1 Myxococcota bacterium
GCGGAGGTCTTGCTGCCGCCGGTGTTGGTCGTCGGCTGCGTGATGCTCGCTTGCGCGGTGCGCCGGATCTGCTCGCGCTCTTGCTTGTCGAGCTTCTGCGCCGACTGGCGCGCGGACACGACGACATCACCCGCCTGCCAGACCGGCCGATCGCCATCGACCCCGCGCGCCAGTCGGCGCAGAAGCTCGACAAACAAGAGCGCGAACAGATCCGGCGCACCGCGCAAGCGAGCATCACGCAGCCGACGACCAACACCGGCGGCAGCAAGACCTCCGCCGACAAAGAGACCGAAAAGGCCGCCAACCAGGGCAACGCTGCGTCGGGCGCCGACTCCGCCGTCTCGGTGGCGATGACCTTCGGGCCGATGGCCGCGGCGCAGGCGGCGACGACGTTGGCCCAGGGACCGCTGCCGGTGCTCGCCTCGCAGGCGATTCAGACGGCGGGTGCGGTGGCGTCGGTGGCCGAGCTCGGCATCCTCGGCGTCACCGAGGGCCTGAAAGAGACGCCGCCCGAAGGCTCGTCGTCAAACGCCCCGCGGCGCGGCTTGAGCAAGAAGCAGTAGGGCAGGGTCGCAGCGAGCCTGCGCTACTCGGCGCAGCCGCTGACCTCGCCGCCGTTGTTGAAGAACAGGTTGCCGCAGACTCGGTCGTCGGTGCCGGCGCAGGCCGCGGCGAAGACGGGGATGGGCGGGCTGTCTTCGGCGCACGCCAGCTTGATGCCGAAGTTCTCGTTGTCGCGGAACGTGCAGTCCTTGACCTCGGGCGCCACCGTCGTCGACGACAAGCCAAAGACGCCGAGGCCGTGGATGCCGCGCTCGACGATCAAATGCCGCAGCACCGAGCCTTTGGCCGGGTCTTCGGTGGAGAACACGTTGAGCCCGCCCGAGGTCGAGCTGCCGAAGCCCGCGCGCTGGCCGTTGTTCGACGTGAGGATCACGGGCGCGCCGGCGGAAGCGTCGACGACGATGCGGCCTTCGGGGTCGACGTCGATGTGGCTCGACGGATCGACGCGCACGCTGCTGCCGGGCTCGATGGTCAAGGTGGCGCCGGCGGCGACGACGACGGTGCCGGTGACGACGTGGGCGCCTTGCAGGCAGGTCCAGGTGGTGTCTTGGGCGATGGTCTCTTGCTCGTGGGCGACGGTGGCGGTGCCGTCGAGGCAGTCGGCGTGGCAGGGCGCGAGCTCGATGTAGACCTGCCCGTTGCAGCGCAGCTTGGCGGGTCCTTCGCAAGGCTCGGGCTCGTCGACGGCGGTGTCGCAGGCTTCACCGATGAGCGACGTCCGGGGGCAGCCCGCGCCGAGAGCGGCGACGACGACAACGGCGGCAACGACGACGACAGAGATGGGCGAGCGCATGGCCGCAGCCTCCTCCCTCAGCCCCCGGGAGCGCAACGGCCCACCGTGATGTCCGCCGCCGACGACGTCGCCCGATCGCAGGCCGCGCCGAAGAGCTGGATGCTGTTGGGGCCGGTGGCGTCCCAGCCGTTGGTGCGGCTCTCGTTTCGCAGGATCGGGTTCTCGCCGATCTTCACGGTCACCGAGCCGGTCTGCACGTTGAACGGCGTGGTGATGCTGCAGGCGACGATGCGGCGGGTGACGGCGGCGAGGGCGTCTTCGAGGGCCTGGATGTTGGTCGCGTCGTGGAAGCGCGTGGGGCTGCCCGCGGGCAGGGCGGCGCCGCCGGCAACGGCCATGGCGTCGAGGGTGCTCGTAAAGGCCGCGCTCGCTTCGTTGGCGCCGCGGATGCCGATGACGTGGACGTCGACGCCGAGGCCCTCGATGTCGCGCACGCGGTCGACGGCGGTGAGGTCGAGGCAGTTGAACGGCGAGCAGCTGGCGTCGCTCTGGTTGTTGCAGGTGTCGCCGCCGCCGCAGTCGCCGCTGACCGAGCACGAGGCGCCGCTGGCCACGCAGCTGCCGACGTTGCTGGTGCACACCGAGCCGGCGCCGAAGCGCACGCCGCAGTTCACGCGCAGGCCTTCCTGGCCGGCGCCGAGGCCATCGGTGCTGGCGCAGTTGGGCGCGCCGTCGGTGGCCAGCACCACAGCGAGGGGACGCTCGATGGCCGACAGCGACTCGATGGTGGCCCGGGTGGCGGCCAGGGTCGCCGCCGTCGGCGTGCCGCCAAACGGGTTGATGCCCGCCAGCGAGTTGTTCACCTGCGCGGCGCTGCCGCCCATGGCCACCTGCTGCGTGCCGGCCGCGCAAGCGTCGACGCAGCTGGCGCCGCAGTCGCTGCGGGCGGGATCGGGGTAGGCCACCAGGCCGTACTCAATGCCCTCGCTGCCGCTGAACGTCGTCGTCACCGCCTGCACCGCGCGCTTGAGCGCCACCCACTTGTCGGCGCCGTCGAAGCCCTGCACGGGCGCCAACATCGATCCCGACTTGTCGACGATGAAGAAGATGCGGCCGTCGGAGGTGGTCTCGGGCTGGTGCACGAATTCTTCGCACACGTCGTCGGGCAGGGGGCAGTTGCGGGCCTCGAGCGGCGTCGTCTGAAACGCCGTCACGGTGATGGGTCCGATGGGCGAGAGCGCCGGGTCTTGCGGAAACGCGACGAAGTAGTCGCCGGGCGCCAGGTTCTCGAAGCGAAAGGTGCCGTTGGCGTCGGTGAGCACGGCCGCGCCGACGAGGGGGCCGGCCGCGCTGCCCTGGTGCAGCTCGACGGTGCCCGAGAAGACGCCGCCGACGGCTTCGTCGCAGACCTGTCCTTCGATGCGGCCGACCTCGACGCGGTTCTCGCAGGCCTCGGGACCGACGAGCTGCTGCGTCTCGCCCGCGACGATCTCGACGATCTCGGTGTGGTCGGTGTCGCCCGCGCGGATGCGGACTTCGTATTCGCCGGGGGCGAGGCCGCAGACCTCGAAGAAGCCCTCGGTGTCGGTGATCTCGTTGGTCCCTTCGCCGACGCCGGCGCCGACGGCGACGACGGTGACAACGGCTGCGACCAGGTCGGAGTCGGCGCCGAGCGCGGGGTCGCAGATCGAGGCGGTGACGCAGCCCGTCGACGTCGTCTGCGCGTCGCAGTTGTCGTCGAGGTCGATGTTGAATTCGACGTCGTTGTCGATGTCGATCACGAAGGTGCGCTGGAAGCCCGAGCCGCTGACCGTGACCGTGCCTTCGCCCTCGGGCGCGCCGCACAGGCGGAAGTGGCCGGCGTCGTCGGTGGTGGTCTCTTCCTGGAAGGTGCCGACCTTGACGATGACGCGGCCGCCGGCGACGAGAGAGCCGACGTGGCGGTTGCAGATGTCGCCGGAGACGCAGCCCTGCTCGGGCTCTGCAGGCGGCGGGGTGCACGAAGTGTCGTCGACGTCGGTGTCCAGGCGGGACTCGACCGTCTGCGTGCGGATGGTGCGGCTGCGGCCGTCGATGTCGACGGAGACGGCGTACTCGCCGGGCGGCAGCGCGGGGCTCTTGTAGAAGCCGACGGCGTTGGTGGCGGCGGTCTTGCTGACCGGTCCGTCGAAGGTCACCACCGCCGAGGGCAGCGGTTGGCCGCCGACGTCGTTGCAGGCGACGCCACTCAAGGTGCCGGGGACGTCGCCGAGGGTCTC
>JBKJNL010000355.1:0-5728 GCA_046593615.1 Myxococcota bacterium
GCGCCGGGCCTGGGCCGAGGCCCGCATCGCCCGTTTGCAGGCGGCGTTGTCGTCGGCGAAGTCGCCGGGCGAGCGCACAGAAATCAAAGAGCAGATCGTCGCCGTGTCGACGCGCCACCGCGTGCTCTCGAGCGAGACCGCGCTGCTCGTGCTCGAGAGCGAGGGCGACTACGCCCGCTACGGCATCGATCGAAAGTCTCTGGCCGACATCCTCGTCGTCGACGCCCAGGGCCTGCGCCTCATCGCGCGCAGCGACGCGCCCGTCGTCGTCCCACCGGCGAACCGCGCGGACCGCTCCGACAAGGCAGGCAAAGCCGACGAAAAGGCCAAATCGGCAAAGAAGAGCGCCGAAGCCGGAGCCAGAGAAGGAGCCAAAGAAGGCGAGCGCGACGACGGCAGCGACGCCAACGCTGCCCCCACCGACGCACCCTCGGCAGAGCCCGCGCCTGGCTCGCGTGCTGAAGCCAAAGACGGAGTCGAAGAGGCCTCCAAGATGGCCGCGGCGTCAGACGGAGCCCCGCCTCCGCCCTCGCCTCCGCCTCCGCCCTCGCCTCCGCCCCCGCCGTCGTCTGCGTCGTCGCCGTCGCCGTCGCCGTCGTCGCCGCGGGCCGAGATGCCGTCCGAGATGCAGTCCGAGAGCCGTCGGCGCCGATCGCCGTCGAGCCCGTCGCGCGACGACAGCGACGACAGCGACGATCGCGAGACCTTTGTGAACCCGTGGACCGGTCCGTTCGACGAGGGGATGAAGCTCTTGCGCAAGGGCCAGCGCGAGGCCGCGCTGAAAAAGGCCCGCGCCTGGCGCGAAGAGCAGCCCGGCGATGTCCTCGCGCTGCTGCTGCTCGCCGAAGCCCTGGCCCCCGACGACGTCGACGAAGCCGCCCGCGCCCTCGGCTCGATCATCGATCTCTACCCGCAGCGCACCGACCTGCGCCGCGCCGTCGGCGCCCGCCTCGATCAGCTGTTGGCCGCGCACGCGAAGAAAGCGACGTCGACGACGACGCAGCTGCTGTCGATCGACACCTGGCAGAAGAGCGTCGAGCAGCGCGCCGACCACCCGCAGTCGCACCGCGGCCTGGCCTGGTCGCTGCTGCGCGCCGGCCGCCACGCCGAGGCCTATGCTGCCGCCGAAAACGCGCTGGCGCAGAAGTACCGGGCCGATGGCTTCCGCGGCGTCGACCAGATCCTGCGCGAAGACCTCGGCCTGATCGCCGCCGCCTGGAAGGCCCACGGCGGCCCCAAAGACCTCGACAGCCGCGTGAAAAAGGCCGGCGGCGTCGTCGCCGACGGACCGAGCCTGCGCTTCGTTCTCTGGTGGGAGACCGACGCCAACGACGTCGACCTCCACGTCCGCGATCGCCACGGCGGCCACGCCTACTACTCGGACCGCGAGCTGGCGTCGGGCGGCGCGCTCTACGACGACGTCACCACCGGCTACGGGCCCGAGTGCTTCACCATCGCCGGCAGCAAGCGCGCCGGGCCCTACAAGCTGTCGGCGCACTACTACTCGCGCGGCCCGATGGGCTTCGGCCTCGGCACGATGCTCGTCGTCGACCACGACGGCAAAGGCGGCTTCACCTTCAGCGACCGCCCCTTCGTCATCATGGTCGACGGCGCCTTTGTCGACCTCGGCACCGTGGCCGCGCGCCCGTAGCCTGGTGATGCCCGCGGCTGTCGACGAGCGCGCCTGTCGACGTCGGGGCGCGCTTCGGCTAACCGCGGGCCCATGTCCCACCAGAAGCCGTCGCGCGTCCTCGTCACGCCCGCCCTGCCCTACGCCAACGGGAGCATCCACCTCGGCCACCTGGTCGAGCACATCATGGTCAACACCTACGTGCGCGCCCGCCGCATGCGCGGCGACCACGTGCTCTACGTCTGCGGCGCCGACTCCCACGGCGCACCCATCGAGATCGCGGCCAAGAAGCAGGCAAAGGCCCCCGAGGTCTACGTCGAGGAAATCAGGAAGAGCCACGAGCAGACCTTTGAGCGCTTCGGCATCCACTTCGACGGCGGCTACGGCACGACGCACACGTCGCAGAACCAGAAGCACGCCGAGCGCTTCTTTGCGGCCATCAAGGCCGCCGGCCACGTCACGACCAAAGAGGTCGAGCAGCTGCAAGACCCCACCGACGGCCGCTTCCTCGCCGACCGCTTCGTCAAAGGCACCTGCCCCAAGTGCAAGTCACCCGACCAGAACGGCGACAGCTGCGACGTCTGCGGCAGCACCTACCGACCTGTCGAGCTCATCGATCCGGTCTCGACCCTCACGGGGGCGAAGCCAGTGCTCGGCAAATCTGTGCACTATATGTTTACGCTGGGTGCTTACGGTGAGCGCCTGAAAGAGTATCTCAAGCGCCCCGGCGTGCTGCACGAGAGCCTGCAGAACTTCCTCGAGACCTGGTTTTCCGACGGCCTCAAAGACTGGGACATCTCGCGCGACGGTCCGTATTTCGGATTCAAGATTCCCGGCGAAGAAAACAAGTATTTCTATGTCTGGCTCGACGCGCCCATCGGCTATGTCTCGCTCTCCGAATTGGCGCTCGACACCGGTCCCATGTCGCACCCGATCCGCGGCGCGGGCCTGCAGGCGTCGGTGGCGTCGTCGTACGACATGAGCAAGCGCGGCTGGGAAGACTGGTGGCGCGACGCGAGCGTCGAGGTCCATCACTTCATCGGCAAAGACATCCTCTACTTCCACACGTTGTTCTGGCCGGCGCTGCTGATGGCCACCGGCGACAACCTGCCGACCGCGGTGCACGTGCACGGACACGTCACGCTGAACGGCAAGAAGATGGCGAAGAGCACGGGCAACTACATCAGCGGCGACGACTTCGCCGCCGTCCTCGAGCCCCAGGCCCTGCGCTACTACTTCGCGAGCAAGCTCACAGCCGAGCCGCAGGACCTCGACTTCAGCTTCGACGACTTCACCAACCGCGTGAACGCCGACCTCACCGACAAGGTCATCAACCTCGTGTCGCGCTCCCTGCCGCTCTTGCACAAGAACCACGGCGGCAAGGCGACGACGCTGCCCGAGGCCCAGACCGCCCTCGTCACCGAGGTGCAGGAGGCCGTGCACAAGGTCGAGGCCCTCTACCTCGCCTGCGACACCGCGTCGGTGTCGCGCATCGTCACCGCCCTCGCCGACAAGGCCAACAAGCTCATGCAAGACAGCGCGCCCTGGGCCCTGGTGAAGACCGACCCGGCCGCCGCGCAGGGCGTTTTGACGACGGCGCTGTTCGTCGGAAAGACCTGCATCGCTCTCTTGAAGCCGATGATCCCCGGCGTCGCCGAGAAGCTCGAAAAGATGCTCGGTGTCGAGCCGTTCACGTTCGAGAGCGCCGCCGACCCGCTCAAGCTCGACGTCACGTTGGGCACCTACGAGCACCTGTTCGCGCGCCTCGACCTCAAGGTCGTGCAGTCGCTGGTCAAGCCGACGGAGCCGGCGCTCGCGTCGTCGTCAAACGACAAGAAGCCAAACGAGAAGACGCCGGAGGCAAAGAAGGAGAAGTCGAAGAAGAAGGAGCAGGCGCCGCCGCCGGCCGAGATTCCCTTCGACGCCTTTGCCCAGGTCGATTTGCGCGCCGCGAAGATCGTCGAAGCCAGGGCGGTCGAGGGCAGCGACAAGCTCATCCACGTCAAGGTCGACCTCGGCGAGGTCGGCGCCGGTGGCCTCGGCGTTCGCGAGATCTTCACCGGGCTGCGTCCCCACGTTCAGCCAGAGCAACTCGCGGGCAAGACCGTCGTCGTCGTCGCCAACCTGGCGCCACGGCAGATGGCGAAGTTCGGCCTCAGCCACGGCATGATCATGGCCGTGGGCGAGCCGCCGCAGCCGTTGTTCGTCGAGGGCGCGAAGCCCGGCGATCGCGTCAGCTGATCAGGGTGCCGGCGTCGCCGGGGCCATGCGGTGGCACTTGATGCACTCGGTCTTCGGCGGGTGGTTCTCGGGAACGCACTTGCGCAGGGCCACGCACGGGTGGCTCGCGAGGTCCATCGACGGCGTGCCGTGGCAGCCCTGGCAGGTCACGTTCACGCGTGTCTCGATGACCTTTTTCTCGAGGACGAAGCCGGGCTTGAGGGCCTCGTCGAGGCCGGCCTCGCCTTCGACGCCGATGAGGTCGCCCTTGAGGTTGAAGCGCAGCTTGTGCGGCGACGACGACGGCATGGTCGGCGGCTTGTCTTGGCGCCCGAGCACGATGAAGGTGCCGAGCACCAGGCCGACGACGACGAGGAAGCCGACGGTCCGCGCCGTGCGGTTCGGGGGCGGCGTGGGGTTGGGGGCGGCTGCGTCGGTCATGGACCCTCTGTGCCGAAGGTTGCGCGCGGCATCAACCCGCCAACGGTCCTGACAGCGCCCCGCTCACCACGGAGCGCCGACGCCGATCTCGCCGACGTCGTCGACGGCCTGGATGAGGCCGGCCTGCAGGATGATGCGCGCGGCGAGCCAACTCTGGGCCTCGCTGGGGAACACGGTGGTCGGCCCGATGAGCGCGACGTGGCGGCCGGCCCGCGTGATGCGCAGCCAGGCGGTGACCGGCCCCGAGATCGCGCGTGGCACGCCAGCCACCTCGACGATGCCGTCGTCGACGTCGATGAGCAGGGTCTCGGCGTTGTGTTGCAGCGGTTGGCGCGGGACCCGGGCCTCGCACACGGCCGCGACGCGATTGGCGTCGCAGATGTGCTCGCCGTCCTGGTCTTGCACGCGCACCGAGGCGGTGAGCCAGCCGGGCTGCTCGGACTCGGTCAACAGCGCGACCTCGAGGCGGCCGCCGTCGTCGTCGTCGGGGACGCCGATCAGGCCGCGGCCGCAGCTGCGGCTGACGCCGCCGTCGGTGGTGCGCACGCGCACGATCTGCGGGCCGCGCACCAGCGGTACGAACGTCGCGACCGCACTCTCGCCGCTGCCAACGACCGAGCGTGGCGTGGCCGGCGCCCCCACCGGCTCGACCTGCACCTCGACGACGCCGCCCCGACTCTCGCCGCGCAGCGGCTGCCAGGGCAGGCCGACGACGTCGACCTCGTCGGTGTTGGGCAGCTCGAACAGGAAGCCGCCGACCTGGTCGCCGACGTCGGGGCCGCGCAGCTCGACGTCGGTGCGCTGCAGCTTGCCGAGCACGTCGAGCACGATCGCGAGCTTGAACGAGGCACCGAGGGCCGGCAGCCCGGCAATGACGACGTCTTGCTCAAAAGCGCCGCGATCGGCGCCGAGCAACCGCTGGCGCACCGGCACGAACGGGACGCACGGATCGCCGCCGACGCGCTCGATGCTGAGGATCGCGCTGGAGCCGGTGAACCGGACCCGCAAGGCAAGGTCAAAGGCGCCGTCGACGTCACCGACGGGCGAGATGACCTCGACGCCGTCGCCGGGGATCGGCAAGCAGCTGCCTTCGAGGCACTGGTTGCCGATGGCGCACTCGCCGTTGACGGTGCATTCGGCGCAACCCGACAGCGCCGCGACGACACCGGCCAGGAGGGCCACGCAGGCGACGAACGGCGGACAGCTCATGCAGCGCATCAGCCGCACTCGGCGGCGTAGGTGACGACGACGTCGGCGCCGGCGTCAGCGGGGTGGTCGAGGACGACGACGTGGCGGGCGGCGTCGACGGTGAAGTTGGTCTCGGGCTGTCCGTCGACGGTGACCTGCACCGAGCCGGGGCGCAGCTTCCAGCTCGCGAGCGCGCCGCGCCCCGGCTCGGTGCAGGTCACCGTCGACGGACAGCCCGAGACCAACTTC
>JBKJNL010000358.1:0-4479 GCA_046593615.1 Myxococcota bacterium
CTTGGTGTCGCGCTCCAACGCCTTCATGATGGGCGTCATGTCACCCAACGTACCTGACATCAAAAGAAACTGGGTATCGGGCATGGTCAACAGGGGGACCTGCCAGGCCATGCCGCGTTCTTTGTCACCGTAATAATGGAATTCATCCATGATCACGGCGGAGATTTTGTGGTCTTCCTTGCTCAAGGCGAGGTTGGTCAGGATCTCGGCGGTGCAGCACAGGATGGGCGCGTCGCGGTTGATGCTGGCGTCGCCGGTCATCATGCCGACCCAGGCGGCGCCGAAGTCCTCGCACAGCGAGAAGAACTTCTCGCTGACCAGGGCCTTGATGGGAGCGGTGTAGACCGAGCGCGTGCCTTCGCTCATGGCCTTGAAGTGCAGGCCCAGGGCGACCAGCGATTTGCCCGAGCCGGTGGGCGTCGACAGCACCACGTGCTTGCCGGCCAGCAGCTCCAGCAGCGCGTTCTCCTGGGCTTCGTAGAGCGAGAGGCCCTTCTGCGAGACCACCTCGAGAAAGGCGTTCAGGATGGTGTCGCTGTCGGCGGTGCCAGCGGGCGGGAGCTTGTCGAGGACCAGGGGGCTCATGGGCTCCGTATACAGCTGCATCTGCCGGGTGTGAGCCGCCCCGACCGTCGTCGTCAGCAAGCCGGACCGAGCCGTCGACCGCGCTGTGCTCGGGGCCGTTGGCATCGCTGGCGGCGGCGCCGCCGGGGGCGGCGCCGTGGGAGTGGCTCGGTCTGGCTCGAGCGACGGAAGCGACGGACGATCCTGCGCCGCGGCGGCTGCTGCGCTAAGCCGTCGCGTGCTCCTGTTTGTCTTCGCCTTGCTCGCCCACCCCCAGGACCCGCCGCCCAACGTCGGACCGCCGCCGGCCCCCGTCGTCAGCGGCGCGGCTGAGGGCGAAGGCGAGGGAGAAGGCGAAGCCGCCGCCGACGACGTCGGTGACGAGCCCGTCGATGGCGAGCCCATCGACCCCACGCCGCCCGAGCCCGACGGCGGCGGCATCACCCACCCCGACGTCGTCATCCCCACGCCGGTGCCCGAGGTGCTGCCGCCCCCGCCGCCGACGACGCCGTGGGAGCGCGGCAAGGTGCAGAAAGACAACGAGCCCCTCGGCAGCTGGATCCTCACGACGTCGTTGATCGCCGGCGGCGGTGCCGCAGGCGGCGCCGTCCTGGCCATCGTGCCGCTGTTGTTGCCGTTCAGCGGATCGAGCTTCTTTGTCATCGCCCTGCCCTTGATCGGGGCCTCGGTCGCCGGCGGCATCGCCCTCGAGCAGGCCACCGGCTCGGTGCTGATCGGCATCATCGGCGGCACCATCGTCACCGGCGCGGTCGTCGTCGTCGCCGCCACCACCGCCATCGCCATCGACGGCGCCACCAGCCCGTGGATCCGCAACATCACCGCCAACGGCGTCGGCTGGGTCGCCGGCTCGATCGGCGGCGCGGCCCTGGCCACGGGGCTCATGACGTGGGCCCTCAAGCCTCACGAATAGCCCCGAAGGGCCCCGCGATCACAAGGCGGGGCGCAGGCCCGACGCTCAGGCCCGACGCTCAGGCCCGGGGCATCCGGACGGTAAAGGTGCAGCCGGCCCCGGCTTCGCTGTCGACCATGACGCCGCCGTGGTGCTCTTCGGCGATGCGCTTCACCAGGGCCAGGCCGAGGCCGGTGCCTTCGGCTTTGCCAAAGGTGGCGAAGCTCTCGAACACCCGGGCCTCGATCTCGGGCGCGAGGCCCGGGCCGTCGTCGTTGACGACAAAGACGACGTCGGCGGCCTCTTCGCGGATCTGCACCGTGATGCGGCCCTTGCCTGCGAGCGGGCCCGCTCTGCGCGCCGATTGGCCGTCGATGGCTTCGCGGGCGTTCTTCACGAGGTTCACCAGCAGTCGCTTCATCTTCAGGGCGTCGAGGCGGGCGGCGCTGTGGATGTCGGCCTGAAACACGAGCTCGATGCCGGTGCCCTCGACGAGGCGGCGCAGCGTCGGCTCGATCTCGCGGGCGAAGCTCTCGAGCCAGACCTTGCGCAGGAACACCGTGCTGTCGCCCCGCGCGAAGCTCAGGAGCTCTTTGATCATGGTCGTCATCTGTTCGCAGCCCTGCAGGATGACGTCGGCGCTCTTCGCGCGTTCGGCCGCGTCGTCTTCGACGGCCAGCAGCTGCACGTAGCCCGAGATGACCGTCATCGGCGTTTTGAAGTCGTGGACGATGCCCGCGAGCATGTGGCCGATGGTCTCGAGCTGGGCCTTCTGCCGCGACTTCTCCTTGCGGTCTTCGTCGACGAGGGCCTGGGCCACGCGGGCCGCGATCAAGCCAAGGATGCGTTCGTCGTCGTCGGTGAAGGGTGCGGCGCCCCGGGTGCGGAGCACGGTCAGCACGCCGAGGGGACGCTCGGGTTGCTCGCTCACCGTCAGCAACGGCATCGACAGCAGCGGCCCGGGCACGAGGGCCGTGACCCGCGAGATGTTGGGCGAGTGGCGGCTGTCGCTGCTGGCGTCGGCGACGCGCACGGCGCGCCGCTCGTGCAGGGCCACGCCGGCGAGGCCGGTGTCGCTGGGGATGGCCCGCTGCACGACCTTGTCTTGCCCCTGGCCGGCCGCGGCCCGGTAGACGAGGGCCGAGGTGCGCTCGTCGATCAAGGCCACCGACGCCGCATCCGCCGGCAGCAGGGCCCGCGCCCGATCGACGACGACGGCCAACACGCCCTGGACGCCGTCGGCCGACAAGAGCGCGCGATCGACGTCGACGAGCAGGTCGAGCTCGGAGACCCGGCGGGCCAGCGCGGTCTTTTGCCGGGCCAGCTCATCGAACAGCACGGCCCGCTGCAGAGCCACCGCGATCTCCGAGCCAATGGCCATCAACAGGCGCTCGTCGTCGTCGGAGAACACCGCGGACGCCGCGGAGCCGCCGACCACGGGCCGGTGGTTCAAGGCCTCGACGACGCCGGTGACGACGCCGTCGCGATCGACGATGGGCACGGCCAGCAGCGAGCGCGTGCGGTAGCCGGTGGCTTCGTCGACGGCGCGGTGGAAGCGGCTGTCGGCCCAGGCGTCATCGAGGCGCACCGGGCAGCGGGCTTCGACGACGGCGCCGGCGATGCCGGTGCCGCGCGGCAGGCGGATCTCGCCTTCATGCCCGAGCTGCACGCGCGACCAGACGTCGCCGTTGTGTTCGTCGACGAGAAACAGGCTGGCCCGCTCGCAATCGACCAGCTCGCAGACGCTGTTGATGATGGCCGGCAAGAGCGTGTGCAGCTCGAGGTGGGCGCCGACGGCCGAGGCCACGTCGCGCAACGCGGCCAGCTGTCGCCGGGTCTCGCGCAGCGCCGAGCCGATGTCTTCATTGCTCATCGCGTCCCCTGTCGCCGGTCTGCCGGCCACGTCCGCGCCGACGGTACTTCAGGACCCCCCGGCGACCGGCAAGCGGTCGACCACGGCCCCCTCTCAGCTGCTTTGTCGCGCGCCGCTCAGGCACCCCGACGTCGGGAAAGGCTATGAGGGACATCGATGCTGATGTCCGACCTGTTCGCGAAGCAGCGGCCTGAGCCGTCGTACCCGACGTTGCCGGCTTGCGACGACCACGGCGAAACCAGCGTCGCTGGCGTCTTCGTCGTCGGTGAAGCCGCCGGCACGCCGCTGTTGAAGCTCGGCATCAACGCCGGCGCCGCCCTCGCTCGCCACCTGCGCACGCTGCAGACCTCCCGGGCCACCGTCGACGCGTCTCAGCCCTCGCCACAGCAGGCGTCGACGGTCGCCGACGTCGTCGTGATCGGCGCCGGCGCTGCCGGGCTGTCGTGCGCCCTGCAGTGCCAGAAGCTCGGGCTGTCGGTCGTCGTCGTCGAGGGCCGCGCCCTGGCCCAGACCGTCGTCGACATGTACCGGGGCAAGCATCTGTTCGCCGAGCCGCTGGCGACGCCGCTCGAGGGTCCGCTGTGGCTGTCTGAGTGCACGCGCGAGCAGCTGCTGGCCCGCTGGCAGCAGCAGGTGGCCGACAGCGGCCTCGTCGTCCACGAGCACGAAGCGGTGCTCGACGTGAAGCGCTCCGCCAGCTCATCGGAGTCATCAGGCGACAGCTTCACGGTGACGACGACGAAGCGCGCCCTGCACGGCCGCCGCGTGGTGTTGGCGGTGGGCAAGGCGGGCAACCCGCGCAAGGCCGGCGTCACCGGCGAGGTCGAGCACGCTGCGCGCATCCGTCACGCGCTCAGCGACCCCCAGGCCCTGCAAGGGCAGAGCATCGTCGTCTACGGCGGCGGCGACGTCGCCTGCGAAGCCGCCCTCGCGCTGCACGCGCACAACACAGTCACGCTCGTGACCCGCGACGATCAGCTGACGCATCCGCGGAAGCGCAACAAAGACGCGGTCGAACAAGCCGCGCGCGACGGCCGTCTGACGCTGCTGCTCGGCGCGACGCTGCAGCGCATCGAGAGCGACGCCGTCGTCGTGCGGACCCAACGAGCCGAGGCCCAGACCGTGCGCGCCG
>JBKJNL010000635.1:0-11606 GCA_046593615.1 Myxococcota bacterium
ATGGCCCTGCGCAAGGCGCCGGAAAAGCTGCGCGAAGAAGCGGTCGTCGTCGGTTGATCAGCAACGGTCGGTGACGACAGCGCAGCGCCGCCGCCACGCGAGAGCGCGTCGAGGACAAGACCGGCGAGCAGCAAGAGAAGAGCCGCGGCCCGGCTCGTGTGCCGGGGCCGCGGCTCCTGTGCCGTCTTGTCGCTGTTTGGTCACCCAGAGCGCGGGGGTCGCTCAGCGCGGGGCGTCGAAGGCGGCCTGATCGCTGCCGTCGGTGCTCGTCGACGGCGACGCCGCCCGATCGCTGCGGAAGCCCGTGGCCGCGGCGTAGGCCACGATGCCTCCGGCGGGCGACGGGTCGCGCACGAAGCTCATGTCGGCAACGCCATTGGGCCAGGCAAACGTGGCCAACAGCGTCGACGCCGCGCTGTCGGTGGCGGTCAGGCGCAGGGTGTCGCCGTCGTTGTTGAACGAGAACACCGCGGTGGCCGAGGCCGGCGTCAACGTCTCGACGTCGCCGTCACTGGCGAGCAGGCTGTCGCACCAGGGGTTGGCGTTGGCACCGCTCAGGGCGTTGCCGCCGCCAAAGACGACGACGATTTCGCCGGCGCCGAGCGTGTGGCTGCCAAAGACCGCGCGGGCCACCGGCGTGGCCGCGGTGAAGTTGGTCGCGTCCCAGACGCCGACGCCGGAGAGCTGCACGGCGCGATTCGAGACGTTCTTCAGCTCGAAGAATTCGTCGTCGACGCCGTCTCTGACGTCGTCGCAGTTGTAGTCGCCGATCAGATCGCTGCCGACGGCGCCGGGCGGATCGGCCAGCACCTCGGTGATGGCCAGGTCGGCTGCGCCGGGGGCGGCGGCGGCGGCCACGACGTCGACGGTGGTGACGGCGGTGGTGTTGTCGGTCAACGTCGCGGTGACCGTGACGCCCGACAGTGCCGTGGTCGCAGTCGTTCGGACGCGCAAGGTCACGCTGCGCTGGCCGGCGACGAACGTGACGCTGGCCGGGACCTTCACCGCGGCGTTGCTCGACGTCATCGTCACGGTGGCGCCGCCGGCGGGGGCGGCGGTGGGCAGGGTCAAGGTCAGCACGCCGGCGGTGCCGTGCAAGCCGATGTTGCCGACGACGTCGGCGGCCAGCGTCAACGTCGACGGCGCCAGCGTCGCGCCCGCGGGCAGCTGGCTCACATCCTGGAGGCGGCCGTCGGTGGCGGGGGTGAGCGAGCCAAGGGCGGTGATGCGGTCGACCAGGGCTTCAGCGGCGACCACCAGGTCGGTGCCCTCGCCGTCGTCGAACATCGTGTAGCCGTCGCCGCCGAGGTTGATGAAGTCGGTGGTGGCGAAGTCAAAGACGTCGGTGTCGGCGATGGCGACGCCGTCGTCGGTGGTCAGGGTGACGATGCGCGCGCCGGCGGTGCGGGTCAGGTCGTAGACGACGCGCATGCCGGCGATCTGCGGGAAGCGTCCGTTGGCGCCGCCGATGACGCCGCCCGTGATGGTCAGGGTGCTGATGCCGTGCTCGAGGGCGGCGCGCAGCTGGGCTCCGGTGGCCGTGCGGCACACGACGTAGTTGCCGAAGGGCAGCACGGCGAATGCGTCGCCGACGACGAGGTCGAACGGCGCGGTGGTGCGGCTGAGGTTCAGGGCCACGGCCGGCGCATACGAGCCGGGCAGCTTGTCGCGGATGCCGCCGCCGTTGGTGAGGGCGATGTCGGCGCCGCAGGCATCTTGCAGGGTCTCGGCGACGAGATCGCCGATGGCCACTTCGCCGAGGCGCTCGACATTGCTGCCGCGGTCGAACTTTGCCGTGGCCGTGCCGATCTTCACGTCGAGCCGGGCGGCGAGCTGGGTGCGGAAGGGCGCCAGCATGTCTTCGACGGCCGCGACGGGGGTGACGCCCGAGACGACGGGGGTGACGATGGTGACGGTGTTGCCGGTCAGGGCGCCGGTGGTGCGGTCGATGGTCAGGTCGATGCGGGCGTAGGTGGCGCCCTTGCTGCGGTTCTCGACGACGACGGCGCCGTTGACGACCTCGTTGACCAGGATGTCGGTGTGGTCGCCGACGATGGCGGTGAAGCCGGTGACGCCGCGGGCAAAATCAAGCAGCGGCCCGACGGGCTCGCCGGCGCCGTCGACGCCGGTGGCGCCGAGGTGCACGAGACCGACGACGACGTCGGCGCCGGCGCTGACCGCGGCGGCGCGGGCGGTGTTGGCGGCGGCGATCGAGGCGTCCACCACGAGGTCACCCATGCGACCGGGGAAGGTCAGCGTCGGCGCGTCGTCGTTGGTGATGCCGACGAGGGCGACGCTGATGCCGTCGACGTCGATCATGTGGAAGGGCGCGACGACGTCGCCGAGGCCTTCGGCGGCCAGGCCGGTCAGGTTCGACGACACCGTGACGTAGGGCGTGCCGGGCGAGGTCGACGACGTCGCCGCGGTGGCCAGGGACAGCATGGCGGCGAGGTGCGTGACGCCGCGGTCGAAGTTGTGGTTGCCGAGGGTGTCGGCGTCGACGCCCATCATGCGCATCGCTTTGACCGCGGGCTCCTCCTCGAAGAACGAGGCCAGCGGCGGCGAGCCACCCCAGGCGTCGCCGGCGGTGAGCACCAGCGTGTTGTCGTTGCTGGCGCGCTCCTGCGCGAAGTACGCGGCCAGGGCCGGAGCGCCGCCGACGGCCGTGTTGACGCCGGCGATGCTCACCGTGAGGGGCTCCACCTGGCCGTGCCAGTCGGAAAAGGTCACGAGACGCAGGGCCAGCGTGTCGCCTTCGCCTTCGCCCTCGCCTTCGCCTTCGCCTTCGCCTTCGCCTTCGCCCTCGCCGCCGGCGACGCACCCGCCGTCGACGCAGGTCTCGCCGGCGTCGCACTCGTTGGTGTCGAAGCAGATGCCGCACTCGTTCACGCCGACATCGTTCGGGAAGCAGACCTGGCCTGCGGGGCAGTCGTCGTTGCCGACGCAGGCTTGTTCGCCTTCGCCTTCACCGCCTTCTCCTTCGCCGCCTTCGCCTTCGCCTTCGCCGCCCTCGCCCTCGCCTTCTTCGCCCTCGCCTTCTTCGCCCTCGCCTTCTTCGCCCTCACCCTCGCCGCGCTCGCCTTCGCCCTCGACCGGGGTCGTGGGACAGCCCGCCAGCAGCAACAACACCGACGAAGCGAGCAGAAGACGCAGCATGAATCCCTCGGACAGGCACAGGTAGGATACGAGCCTACATAACTGTACACGGGGCTTCTGCCGCAGCACAAGGCCAGAACGAGCGTCCAACCGTGCCAACAGCGCCCGAACCGGAGCGGGCTCAGCGGGGGTGGGCGGCGGCAGCGGCGCAGAGGGCCCGGGCCCGGGCGCCGTCGCCATCGATCAACGATTCGGCGGCGGCGGCCAGGGTGGCGGCGACGTCGACGCCGGCTTGTCCGCGTTTGATCTCATCGGCGCGGCCCCGCAGCCGTCCGGTCACGGGTGACAGCAGGTGGAGATTGCGCAGGGCCGTGGCCTCGATGCGCGCCGGGTCGACGGCCACCAGCGCCAGGGGCCATCGGGCGCAGGCCTCGAGCAGGCGGCCATCGATCTGCGACGCCGTCGGCCCGGCTCCGTCGGCGAACAGCTCGCGCAGCACGCCGCGCGGCGCTTCGTCGAAGCCCGCGGGCCGCGGCACCTGCGCGGTGATGACCAGGGGATGACCGGCGGCCAGCGCCGCCACGAGGAAGCGCTCGCGCCAGGCCGGATCGTCGACGTCGAGGCTCCGGGCGAAGGGCAGCCGGGCGGCGACGCGCTCGCGCTGCCACCAGCTGCCCAGGCGCCCGTCGGGCAGGTGGACGACGTCGGGACGCACGCCGCGCACCTGCTGCAGGTAGACATTGCCAAAAATGGTGGCGTCGCCGCCGTCGACGAGGATCGCGTTGGGCGGCGCATCGCGCAGCATGGCCGCGAGCAGCGCCGCGGTGGCCCCGTCGTGGCGGGCGTCGGCGGCCCGCACCGCCAGCGGCGCCTGCAGCAGCGCCGGCAGCGACAGCAACGCGGCCAACAGGCGCACGCGCCTCACCGACCACGACGACGACGACGACGACGACGACAGCAGCGACCGCGCCGCCACCGCCGTGGCCAGCGCCAGCGACAACAACACCGACGGAAAAAAGCGCGAGGCGAGCACCGCGCCGTCGTCGCCGGGCCAGATGCGCAAGAGGGCCGCGAAGCCGACGTGGGCGAGCAGACAGCCGACGAGGGCGCGGTGCAGCAGGCCGGCCCGCCGCACGCGCAGCAGCGCCGCCGCCGCGCCCACACCCAGGAGCGGGGCCGCGACGACGACGCCGACGACCAAGACGCCGATGGCGCTGTGGTCGTCGCCGGCGTTCTGCTGCATGGCAAAGGTGCCGTACGCGCGCCGCAGCGCATGATCGAGCAGATCGCCCGCGGTCTCGACGTGACCAAAGGCCAGCATCGGCGCCCGCGTGAAGCGGCCGAACAGCCCGAGGTACGGCGTGAGCCCGACGGTGGCGCCCACCAACAGCGCGAGCGTGGCCCGCCCTCGCCGCGCGCTCTGCCACACCACCGCCAGCACCAGGGGCGCCCAGAAGATGACGATGGGCTGGTGGGCGCCGCCCACCCCGCACAGCAGCCCCAGGACAAACAGCGTCGTCGGCGTCGTCGGCGTCGGCGGCGTCGTCGGCGTCGGCGTCGGCGTCAGCGGCGCGGTGCTGGTCAGCAAGCGCACGCCGGCCATCACCAACACCAGCGCGAGCACGTGGTGCAAGGCAAAGACCTCGACCGCGGTGCCCGTCGCCAGCGTCGCCGGCTGCACGAGCCAGGTGAGCGAGACGATGGTGGCGACGACGCGGTCGCCCGACAGGTGCGCGGTCAGCCACCACAACAGGCCCACCGCGCCGGCCTGCAACAGCGCGGTCAGCACCGCCAACGCGGCGAACGGGTTGCCCGAAACCGGATCGCTGCCGCCGTCGGGCGTCGGCACAGCGTCGACGGCGGTCCGGTGCGCGTTGGCGCTGGCGGCGTCGACGACGGCCTCGATCAACGCGGAAAAAATCGGGAAGCCCGGCGGGTGGGCCAGCGATCCGGCGGTGGCGACGACGACGAATTCGGAGCTGTCGGCGCCCTGCGGTCCGACCGCGGTGTGCGGCAGCAAGAGGCCGAGGGCCAGAAGCACCACCGCCGGCAACCCCAGCAAACGCAGCCAGCGACGCCGTCGGCGAACCCCGGTCGTCGTTGCCGGGTCGGCGGCGTTGTCGTCGTCGTCGACGGCGGACACCACCGTCAGGGGATCGCTTTTTCGAGCACTTCGAAGTCGGCCAGCCGCGGCGGCGAGAAGCCCGAGATGCGCTCGAGCTTGCCGATGGTGGTCTCGCCGATCTCCTTCATGGGGTCGAGGCGCAGCAGCGCCTGCTGCAGCACCTCGCGATCCTCGGCCGACGTCGTCGACGACGCCACCACCATGTCTTGCGGCGAGCGGCCGGTGAGCAGCAGCACCCGGGCTCGTCCGACGGGGACGCCGGCGCGATCGGCGGCGAGGTAGCCGCCGGAGTAGGTGGCGCCGGCCTCGCACAGGCCGGCCGTGAGGTCGCGCAGCACCTGCGTGTGGTTGCCCGAGATGTGGCTCTTGACGTCGACGTCGGGGTCGAGGCCGGCCTCGCGCAGGCGGGCCCGCGGCAGGATGTAGCCCGTCGTCGACTTGCGATCGGGCCAGCAAAAGGTCTTGCCCTTGAGGTCGAGCACCGACTGGGCGCTGCTGTCTTCGCGGACCAGCAGCACGCCGTCGGAGCCGCTGCTGCCGTCGACGAGCTTGGTGGCCAGCGGCACGAGGCCCGGCATCTTGCGGCGCGTGGTGATGAACAGGTACGGCGGCAAGACCGCGAAGCCGGCGCGGCCGGCGATGAGGGCGTCGGCGGTGGCGTCGTAGGAGGACTCGACGTGGATCTCGACCGGCCGGCGCGTGATGCGCTCGAGCACCTCGTCGAGCACCGGCAGCTCGGCCGCCAGGCGCGTGGGCTCGACGGTGGGCGGCCAGACGATGATGAGCGGCGCGCCCGACACCTGGGGACCGCGCAGCTTCGGCAACGCCACCAGCAGGCCGGCGACGACGATGGCGCAGGTGCCGGCGGCGATGAGCACGGCAGTGACGGCCTGCTTCTTCTTCGTCGCCGGCGGCAGCCGCGCTGTCGACACCCTGCCGCCGCTGCGGCCCCGGCCGGGGTCGGTGGCCCGCGCCGATTCCGGCAGCGATTCCGCCAGCGAATCCGCCAGCGAATCCGCCGGCGACCCCGCCAGTGAATCCGGCAGCGACCCGCGGCGCGTCGGTCCGGTGACCGCGGTGCTCGCCCGGCCGCCTGCGCCGCCTGGGCCCGGCCCGTCGGCGCTGACCTCGGGGTGGCGGGCCTGGGTGTTCTTGTGGGCGTCTCTCAGGGGCTTGTCGACGAGGGTGGAGTCGCTCTCGCCGGCGCCGTCTTCGAAGCCGCCCCCATCGACGACGGCGTCGACGCCGGAGCCGGTGCCAAAGGTGCGATCGGCGGCGGCCTTGACGAACGCCTGGCGCTTCGCGTCGAGGGCTTTGCCGAGCAGCGGCGTGACAAAGGCGGCCACGGCTTCGGTGGAGGTGTCGAGGCCCCTGCCCCCACCGGACTGCGCGGCCTCGAGCAGCGCGCTCTTGAAGGCCTCGGCGGTCTGGAAGCGGGCCTCTTTCTTGGCGTGCAGCGCTTTTTCGATGGTGGCCACGAGGACCGTCGGCAGGTCTTTGCGGATGGCCCGCAGGTCCTTGAGGTCGCCGGTGACGATGGCCTGCATGGCGTCGAGCTCGCTCTCGCGCTTGAACAGGCGCTCGCGGGCGAACAGCTCCCAGGTGACGATGCCGAGGGCAAAGACGTCGGCGCGGCGGTCAAGCGGCTCTTGCTTGCACTGCTCGGGCGCCATGTAGTGGACCTTGCCCTTCAAGGCTCCGGTCCGCGTGTTGTCGTCGCCCATGGCTTCGGTCGCTTTGGCGATGCCGAAGTCGAGCAGCTTCACGTGACCCTCGGCGGTCACCATCAGGTTGTGCGGCGAGATGTCTCTGTGCACCAGACCCAACAGCTTGCCGTGGCCGTCTTTGAGCTCGTGGGCGGCGTGGGCGCCGGCGCAGGCCTGCGCCGACAACGACGACGCCACGCCCGGCGGCAGGGCCTTGTCGTGCTCGATGGCGGCCACGAGCAGGTCTCTGAGCGAGCAGCCCGAGACGTACTCCATGCTCAGAAACGGCAGGCCGTGGTCTTCGCCGAGCTCGTAGATCTGCACCACGTTGGGGTGGTTGATGCGGGCCACGTAGCGGGCCTCGGCCAGGAACATGTCGACGAACGCCTGGTGGATCGCCAGGTGCGGCAGGATCCGTTTGACGACGACGAGGCGTTCGACGGTCTCTCGGTCGCCGAAGCGCTGGCGCTCGACGCAGACAAAGACCTCGGCCATGCCGCCGGCGGCCAGGCGATCAATCACGTGGTAGCGGCCGATGCGCTCGGGCACCGGCAACGTCGGCGACGCGCCGCCCTCCAGGCGGGAGCCATCGCTGGTCGACCTCGACAGGCCTGCCCGTTCCGTTGCCATCGTCGTCTTCGTTTCCTTGGCCCGGTCAGGGGCCCGGTCAAGGGCGTGGCCAGTCTAGCCCTCGACGGCGACCCGACGCTCGTTTCGGTCTCGGTCACCGGCGGCGCTGTCGTCGCGCCGGCCAAGCGTGGGGCTGTTCGAGGCGGTCTGGTCGACGTGGCCTGGCGCCGCTGCACGCCTCATCGACGTCGGCCGGCGCACGCTCTGCTTGATCGAGCGTCGACGGTGCGGGCGGGCACGAGCCGCTATCGTTGCCGGGTGGTGCGCCCCCTGCTCGTCGTCTCGCTGCTCACGTTCATCGCCGTGCCCACGGCGGCGGCGCCGTTCGGCTTGCGGCTGACGCACGCCAGCGATCCGGCGACGTCGATGTCGATCAGCTGGAACGGCGACGCCGCCGACGGCCTGCTGCGCGTCGGACCCACCGGCGGCCCCCTCGTCGCCGTCGACATCGACGAACGCATCGAATTCGGTGACGTGCTCGGCACGGGCTTCACCGCCCGCTTGCGCGGCCTGCCACCGGCCAGCGACTTCGCCTACGTCGTCGGCGCCGCCGGCGTCGAGGTCGAGGGGTCGTTCTCGACGCTGTCCGATGATCCCTGCGCGCCGCTGCGCTTCGCCGTCACCGGCGACAACCGCTCGAGCGGCAGCGGCGGCATCTCGCCCGATTATCCCGGCATCCTCGAAGAAGCCGCCGGCGTCGCCCCCGACTTCTTTGTCAACACCGGCGACATGGTGCGGAGCGGCTCGGTGCCCGCGCAATGGAGCGAGCTGTTGCACGGCTCGCAGGCCCAGTGGTCGAAGCGGGCCACGCTGCCCACCGTCGGCAACCACGACGAAGACGACGTCGACGGCGACGGCGCCCTCTACAACCGCCTCTTCGACCTGCCGCGCAACAGCGCCACCGGCACCGAGGACTACTGGTCGCTCGACGCCGGCGCCGTGCACTTCGTCTCGCTGTCGACGCAGCACACCTCGAGCACCCAGCTGCCCGAGATGACCGCCTGGCTCGACGGCGACCTCGCGGCGACGACGCAGCCGTGGAAGATCGTGTTCTTCCACAAGGGCCTCTACACGCGCTCCAACCACGACACCGGCGAAGAAGCCGGCGGAATCATCAACGCCGCCATCGTCCCGGTGCTCGACGCCCACGCCGTCGATCTCGTCTTGAATGGCCACTCGCACAGCTACGAGCGCTTCGTTCCGTCCCGCGGCGTCGACGTCGAATTCGGGGGCGGCGGCCGCGTCTTTCCCGCCGGCGACCGCTTCTCGCTCGACCCGCTCGCCCCCCTGCCCGACGGCGCCACCGGCACCACCGTCGTCGTCAGCGGCGGCGGCGGCGCGGCCACCACGCGCCCGCGGCTCTCGGCCGATGACTGCATCGCCGCGGGCTGCACCGGCTGCGACGGACCGGCGCTCCGCTGCGGCGACGACGTCACCCTGGCCGCCGACCTGCGCGCGGCGATGGCCTGGTCGGGCCGGCACCACTTCGTCTCCATCGTCGTCAAAGGCGGACGCCTGCAGGCCCGGGCCCTCTCGACGGAGACCGGCAACGACGACCCCGCCGCCCTCATCGACGAGCTGGTCATCGACAAGCCGGGCTTCGCCTGCCGCAGCGAGCCGCCCGACGAGCCCGCGGTGGCAGTCGGCGAGGGTGAAGGCGAGGGCGAGAGCAGAAACGTTGGCGAGGGCGAGGGCGAGGCCCCGACCGACGGAGGCAACGGCCCAGGCGATGACCGCGCGGACGCGGGAACCAATGTCGGCGATGTCGGCGATGTCGGCGAGGCCGGCGAGGTCGGCGAGGTCGACGACGGTGGGCGCGTGCCGCCGCCGGTGGTCGATCCCGAGCTGCCGCGCGCCGCCGCAGCCCCGCCGGCGCGGGTGACCATCCACGCGCCGTCGTGCGCCTCGCCGTCAGGGTCGTCAGGGCCGTCGGTGTCGGCGCTGTGCACAGTGCTGGTGCTGGCGGCTATTCGGCGCCGTCGGCCGACGCGAACCACGGCGCCGTGAGGCCCGCGCCGACGACGCCGACCACCGCCGGCACCAGCGCCGTCGCCGCAAACGTCACGTCGAAGCGGCCGGCCAACAGACCCTGATCGGCCGAGACCACGAGCGCTCCCAGGGCCACCGACCAGGCCACGCACAGCAGGCCCGCCCCCGCGCCCCCCGCCAGGCCCACCGTCGGTCCGCCGATGGCGCCACCGACGACCCAGGCGCCGACGCCGGCGAACAACGGCGGCAGCACCACCAGCGGCAGCAGGTTGGCGCTCGACGCCACCCCCGACAGCGCCGCCGACAGGCCCAGCGCCAGCGCGCCGCCGACGAAGCCGCCCGCGCCTCCGCCGATGGCCGCCGCCGCCCCGGCCTGCACGCGCCGCGCGCCACTGACCTCGGTGGGTGCGGCGGATCCGACGGGGTCGCCGACGGGAGCGGCGCCCGACGTGCTGTCGAGCGGGTCAGCGAGCGCATTGCCCCCCGGTGGGGTGTTGCCGGGCGTGACGCTCGGCGCGTCGTCGAGCAGCGCCGGCGCGGCGTCGGGTGGGGTCGCGCCGTCCACGCGCGCATCGGGCACAGCGGCGAGCCAGCACAGGAGCAGCAGCGGGGCCACGGCGGGGCGTTGCCAGAGCGCCCCCGAGCGCGCCATGGAGGTTGACGATGCCGGACCCTCCCGCCCCTCCCGATCCGCCCGACGACGACGGCCTCGATGGCGGCGCCCACGACCCGGGGCCAGACCCGAGTGACGACCCGAGTGACGGCCCGAGCGACGGCGCAAGCGACGGCCCGAGCGACGGCCCGACCCACGACGATGCCCCCGACGACGCCCCCGACGACGGCGGCGCCCACGACGGCGCCTCCGACGCTGGCGCCCCCGACCGTCGGGTTGCGGCCCGCGTGCCCACGCGACGGCTCGGCGACCAGGGCGACGTGGCCCCCCTCGACGCCCTCGACGACGACGACGCCGGCGACGACGAAGCGCTGGTGCCGCTCGGCGACGTGCTCGAAGCCCTCGATCGCGAGCGCCAGCAGGCCGCGCAAGAGACGGCCAGCGACCTGTTGCGCCGCACGCGCACCCCGCCGCACGCTATGGACGCCGAGCGCGCCGTGCTCGGGGCCCTGCTGCTCGAGCCGAGCTCCTACGAAGCCGTCGTCGACGAAGGCCTGCGGCCCGAGCACTTCTACCGGCCCCACCACGGCACCATCTTCCGGGTCATCGCCGAGCTGCACGCAAAGGCCGAGCCCATCGACACGCTCACCGTCGTCGACGAGCTGCTGAGAAACGGCGCCCTCGACGCCGTCGGTGGCGCCGCCGCCATCTCCCAGCTCGAAGCGCTGTTGCCGACCGCCGCCCACGTCGGCGCCTACGCCCGCCTGGTGCGCGACAAAGCCGTGCTGCGGCTCTTGATCGAAAACGCCACCAACGTCGTGCAGTCGGCCTACGCCCAGGACAAGAGCGTCGTCGACATCCTCGACGAGGCCGAGCGCAAGATCCTCGAGATCTCTCAGGGCAATTCAAAGAAAGCCATCGTGCCCATGCGCGAGCTGGTGCGGCGCGCGACCCAGGCCCTCGAAAAAGCCTTCAACCAGAAGTCCGTCGTCACCGGCGTGGCCACCGGCTTCAAACAGCTCGATTACATGACATCGGGATTTCAGCCTGGTGAGCTGATCATTGTCGCGGCTCGTCCGTCGATGGGCAAGACTGCATTCACATTGAACGTCGCCGCCCACGTTGCAACACGACTGCAGAAGCCGGTGATGTTCTTCTCGCTGGAGATGGGTGCCGACCAGCTGGTGCAGCGCCTGGTGGGCAGCGAGGCCCGCATCGACATCTCGAACATCCGCCGCGGGTTCATCCAGAACCACGAGTGGAGCAAGCTCGCCGAAGCCGCCGGCCGTCTGTCGGAGGCCTCGCTGTTCATCGACGAGACGCCGTCGATCAGCGTCACCGAGATGCGCAACAAGTGCCGCCGGCAGATGCACGAGACCGGTCTGTCGATGGTGGTCATCGACTACCTGCAGCTCATGCAGGGGCCGCCCGGCTACGACAACAAGGC
>JBKJNL010000718.1:0-10711 GCA_046593615.1 Myxococcota bacterium
ATTTTGTCCATGTAGCAGTCGGGGGCGTGCAGCAGGTTGCCCTTGTCGGCGATGGCGACGACGGCGATGGCGTTCGGCAGCCCGAGGGCGCAGAGGTTGGTGCCTTCGAGGGGGTCGACGGCGATGTCGACTTCGGGGTCGTCGTCGTTGCCGGCGCCGACCTTTTCGCCGATGTAGAGCATCGGGGCTTCGTCGCGTTCGCCTTCGCCGATGACCACGCTGCCGCGGATGGCCAGGCCGTCAAACGCGCGGCGCATGGCGACGACGGCGGCTTCGTCGGCCCCGTGCCGATCGCCACGGCCCATCAGGCGGGCGCAGGAGAGAGCGGCGGCCTCGGTGACACGGACGACCTCGAGGGCGAGGTTGCGATCGATGGTGACGCGGGTCGACATGGTGATCTCCTGGTGGGCCTTGAGGGACTCGGGTCGGGCGGGCGAGCAGGTGACGAGGCTATGGGGCCAAGAGGCCGTGGTGAGCCTCGGGCAACAAACCCTTGAGCGAAAGAGGCAACCGGACCGGGCGGCCCTCCTTCGACAGGCAGGCGTGTCGCGTGAACCCCTCGGTCAGCAGGATCGCGCCGCGCATGACGCGATAGCCGAAGTCGACGGTGACGCGTGAAACTGCTGTGACCGAGGTTTCGATGGTCAGTAGATCATCGAATCGCGCCGGCGCCTTGTACTTGCAGTTGGCTTCGACGACGGGAAAGAAGTAGCCCTGCTTCTCAAAGGCGCCGTAGTCAAAGGCGCGCTCGCGCATGTATTCGCAACGGCCGCGTTCGAAGAGGTTCAAATAGTTGGCGTAGTAGACCACACCCATCTGATCCGTATCACCATAGATGACGCGGTATTCAGCGCGGTTGACGCTCATCGCGGTCTCCAGGCCGGCACCGGCCCGAGCGACCGGCGGTGGCCAGACGGACGATCAGAAGACGTACTTGATGATCGGAGCAAACGAGACGCCGGGGATGATGACCAGCGAGCCGGCCGTCGACGGGATGAAGGCCACGATGACGTTGCCGTCGATGCCGACGAACACGTCGGGCAGCAGCGTGGCGTAGCGGATGCCGAAGCCGACGCCGGCGTTGCCGCCGATGGTGGGCTCGCCGGGCTGCGGCTCGGGCGACAGGAAGCTCGCGCCGCCCATCAGCTTGCCCATCAGCGCCAGGCGCTCGAGCACGTAGAAGCTGCCGACGACGGCGAGGTTGATGTTGGTCAGGCCGTAGTCGCGGGGGTTCTCGAGGCTCGTGTTGTAGATGGCGGCGTTGGCGACGAAGCCGGTGCCGAAGCTCAGCTGCACGCCGAGCCACTCCTGGATGTCGTAGCCGACCGACAAGCCGATGTAGGGCTGCAGCTGCGACGTCGGCACGGGACGGCAGGGCGGTCCGCCGCAGTCGTCGCCGATGGAGAAGCCGGTGGGCGACCCCAGGGCGTTGCCGATCACGAAGAAGCCGCCGAGGTCGGACTGGGTGTAGATGCCCTGCTTGAACACGAAGCCGGTGGCGCCGCCGACCGACTGCCCGAGCACGGTGCCGCCGACCTTGACTTCCTGGTCGGGCAGGGCCGTCGACGATTCTTCGCCGTCGGCGCCTTTGGCGCCTGCCTCTGTGGATGCGTCGGCGGTGACGTCGTCGATGACGTCGCCCGGCGCGGCGGTGGTGCTGGATGCGGCCTCGGCTCTTTTCTTCTTTGCCGCCAGGCGCTCGCCTTTTGCGGGCTGCGCGGCCTGATCGCCGGCACCTGTGTCGACCGGCGTGTCGTCCGGCGCGAGCAGTGAGAGCCGGGGCGAGAACCCGGACATGAAGTGGAGATCACCGCCGACGTCGCCGCTGGCATGAGCCATCGCAGGCACGAAGAAGCAGGCCACGGGGAGGGCGAGGAGCAGGCGGTTGAGGCTCATCTTGGGTCGGCGCGGTATCAGGAACGGCCGTCGCCGCAAAGGCGCAATCGGTCGCTCCCGTTCCCGCAGCGCCGGCGCCCGGACCTTTTTGCCGGTTGCGACGGGACGCCCTCGCGCCCATGACGACGTCGTGACAGTGGATAGAGCATTCTCCACAAGTCCGGGTCGAGACCGATCTTCCGGACCAGGCCGCTCGTACCGGGAACATGATGGCGAATTTGGCGACCGCATCCTCCTCGACCGACGACGAACCGCTGCAGGCGCTGCCGGGCGCCTACACCCGCGGCGCGGGCATCATGGCCTTTGAGATCTTCGGCATCTCGCTGGCGGGTTCCCTGGTGACGCTGCTGCTCTGGCGGTGCGCCAAGGGCATCCAGCAGGCCTGGGCCGTCGACGGCGACGCCGCGGGCAACGCCCTGCTGATCATCCTCACGGGCGCGGTCTTTGCCGGCTACCTGCTCGCCGACTTTGGCAGTGGCTGCGTGCATTTCCTCTTCGACCGGTTCTTCACCAGCGAGACTCCGATCCTCGGGAAGAACTTCGTGCACCCGTTCCGCCAGCACCACTCGGATCCCAAGGACATCACGCGCCACGGCTTCACCGAGACCAACGGCAACAATTGCCTGGCCACGTGCCCCGCCCTGATCGCCCTGGCGCTGATCCCGTTCGACTACACCATCGGCTGGCACCTGTTCGTCGTCGCCGTCGTCGTCTTTGGCGCGATCGGGGCGTTCGCCACCAACCAGTTCCACAAATGGGCGCACAGCCAGAACCCGCCGGTGGCGGTCGTGTGGCTGCAAGAAAAGCATCTGATCCTGCCGCGCGATCATCATCAGATTCACCACACCCACCCGTACGACACGCACTACTGTATTACGACAGGCTGGCTGAATGCGTTTCTCTTGAAGATCAATTTCTGGGTCTTCCTTGAGGTTGTTGGTTCACGGTTTGTGCGCATGCCGTTGTACACAGAGGCCACGCCCTGGGAGCGCGTCATCGGATCGCCGGCCTTTGCCGAGCGTGAAGAGATGGCCGCGCTGACCGCCGACGCCGAGTAGGCGACCCTTCAACAGCGAGGTCGTTGCACAGCCCCGGTTTTTACCGGGGCTTTACATTTCCGCGGTCGGCCGGGGCAGGCATCGCGGTCGACGAACGCACCAGGAGACAGCGCGGACCGCACGGCGGCAGGTGTCTTCTTTGCTTTTGGATGCTCGTCGCTGGCGCCGCGGTTGGATGCGAACGGTCGCCGCGATGCCATTCTGACAACTTGTCAGAGCAACGTAAAAGGTGTCATCGCCGTCATCAAAGCCAGACAGCTTTGCGCTATCCCTCGTTGATCACAGGAGTCGCGCGGTTCGCTTGTTGACAGGCGAAAGGTTCTGATGACAGCGTCCGCTCGGCGTTTTTTGCCCGGTGCAGCCACAGTCGCTGCCCGTCGAAGGAGAAGACCCATGAAGATGAAGCACCTGATCGTGGCAGCTGTTGTGGCCCTTGTTCCGGCCACGGCCTCGCTCGCAGACAAGGCGGCCCTCGAGGCTGCCAAGGCCAAGAAGGAAGAAGCCAAGAAAAAGGCCATCGAAGAAGCCAAGGAAAAGGCCCGCGCCGAAGCCGAAGCCAAAGCCAAGCAGAACGCCGTCAAGGCGGCCGCCAAGGCCGACCACAAGGCCGACCACGAAGAGGCCAAGAAGGCCGAAGAAGAGATGCACCAGAAGCACCTCGGCATCATCGAGCGCCTCGACCAGATCGCCATCGCGATGACCAACGCCGAGCTGACCGCCAAGGTCACCACGCTCAAGGCCAAGGAAGACAAGCGCCACTCCCTCGCCATGGGCGGCTGAGCTTCGGCTCAGCACCTGCCTCGGCGACCTTGACGCGGCGGCGACCCTCGATTCCGGTCCCGTGTCGCCGTCGTCACTCTCTCTCGACCCGCGCTCGAACGTTCGCGGGCCATCCTGCACCCCTTGGAGTTTCCCATGAAGAAGATCTCACTCGCCCTGATGGCGGCCTTTGCCCTCGCATCGCTGGTCGCCTGCCCCGCCGATCCCCCGCCGCCGCCGCCCGAGGTGAAGGTCGTGGTCCCGCCGCCGCCGCCGCCGCCGATGCCGATGGTCCCCGCCTACGAGCCCACGGGCGAGTTCGCCGACCTGAAGAAGGGTGCCGCCGCCGGCATCGACGACAAGAACGCGATGGCAAAGGCCGCCGAGACCGAGGCCACCCTCGACGCCGCGATCACCATGCTCGAGGCTGCCAAGAAGAAGTGATCTCACTTCTTTGACGAAGGAAAAGCGCCCTCGCGGGCGCTTTTTTTTCGCGCATCTGCTCGCGGCCCCGAGCGGCGGGTCCGCGTGGCGGGAAACGTTTGCGCCGAGGCAGACGTGTTAGCACCCTGTCGTCGTCACGGAGGAACCGATGGCCCACAGCGCTGCCAGTCCGGCGAAGCAGACCCTCGACGGCATCGCAAAGGCGACCAAGACGACGTTCGATGCGCGCCGCACGATCTTGTCGTTCGACGAGTACCTCGAGGACGTCACCACGTTCCCGCGTCGGCACCTGCGAAACGCCGCGCGTTACCTCATGGACGTCGTCGAGCACTTCGGCGTCGACGACGTCAAGCAGACCACGGGCGTGGTGCGGCGCTGGCGGCTGTTCGACCAGGCCTTTGACGACCACCGCGGCCGCGTCGCCGGGCAGGAGCGCGTGCAGGCTTCGCTGGTGCGCGTCCTCGAGAACTTCGTGCGCAGCGGCCGCATCGATCGCCTGGTGCTGCTGCACGGGCCCAACGGCTCGGCCAAGACGTCGATCATCCAGGCGCTGACCCGGGCCGCCGAGATCTATTCGCAGACCGACGACGGCGCCCTCTACCGCTTCAACTGGATCTTCCCGACCGGCAGCGTGCAGCGCGGGAAGCTCGGCTTCGGTGGGGCGACGTCAACGCACGCCGGCAGCTACGCCCACCTCGAAGGCAGCGCCGTCGAAGCCCGCCTGCCGTGCGAGCTCAAAGATCACCCGCTGTTTTTGTTGTCGCGTGAGGACCGCAACGGCTTCATCGAGAACCTCGTCGCGCCGATGCTTGAAAAAGAGCGCCTGCACCGCGACTGGGCGCTGCCCGAAATCCTCAAGATCGGCGAGCTGAGCGTCAAGAACCGCCGCATCTTTGACGCGCTGCTGTCGACCTACCACGGCGATGTCCACGAGGTGCTGCGGCACGTGCAGGTCGAGCGCTTCTACCTGTCGCGTCGCTACCGCGTCGGGGTCGTCGCCGTCGAGCCCCAGCTGTCGGTCGACGCCTGGTCGCGCCAGGTGACCGCCGATCGCTCGCTGGCGATGTTGCCGCCGGCGCTGCAGCATGTGGCGCTCTACGAAACCGGCGGCGCGTTGAACGATGCCAACCGCGGGATTCTCGAGTTCAACGATCTGCTGAAACGGCCGCTCGATGCCTGGAAATACCTGCTCGTGGCCACCGAGCAGGCGCAGGCGTCGCTCGATCATGTCTCGCTGTTTCTCGACGTTGTCATGGTCGCCAGCAGCAACGAGCTGCACCTCGACGCCTTTAAGCAGCACCCCGATTGGCCGTCTTTCAAAGGACGCATGGAGCTGGTGACCGCACCGTATTTGTTACGCGTCTCCGACGAGATCTCGATCTACAGCGATCAGATCCCGCGGGCCCTCACCGGCTTGCACATCGCGCCCCACGCCCTCGAGGTGGCCGCCCGCTTCGCCGTGCTCACGCGGCTCGAGCCGCCCGACCCGGCCCACTACCCCGAGCCCGTGCGGTCCATCGTCGGCGGCCTCACGCCCGTCGACAAGATGGCGCTCTACGACGACGGCAGCGTCCCCGAGCGCATGAGCCAGAAGGAGAAAAAGGATCTCCGCTCGATCGCCAGCGACCTGCTCGAAGAGCACATCAACGGCGACGACTACGAGGGACGCCACGGGGCCTCGGCCCGCGAGATTCGCGTGGTGCTCTTGAACGCGGCCCAGGATCGCCGCTACGACCACCTCTCGGCCATCGCCGTGCTCGAAGAGCTGCGGCAGCTGGTCAAGGCGCGCACGTCGTACGAGTGGCTGCGGCGTGAAACCCAGCGCGACTACCGCGACGCCCTCGGCTTCGTCGACGACATCGAAGCGCTCTTGCAGAAGCAGCTCGAGGAAGAGGTGCGCGAAGCCATGGGCCTCGTGAAAGCCGGCAGCCACATCGAGCTCTTCGAGCGCTATCTGCGCCATGTGTCGGCGTGGACCAAGGGCGAGAAGCTGCCCGACCCGCTCAGCGGCAAGCTCGTCGATCCCGATCCCGAGGTGCTGCGGCAGGTCGAGACCGTGCTGGCGGCGTCGTCGGAGTCGGCCGAAGACTTCCGCCGCGGGCTCATTGGCCAGATCGGCGGCTACAAGCTCGAGCACCCCGACGAAAACGTCGATTACGAGCTTTTGTTTGGTAATTATATGAGGCGTTTGAAGGAGGATTTCTACTCCCAGCGCCGGAAGAGCGTCGAGAAGATCGAGACCACGTTCCTCAAGGTCCTCGAGGGCGAAATTCGCGACATCGATACAAAGGACCGTGAGCAGGCCGAGCGGCTGCGCCAGAACCTGCACGCAAAAGGCTACAACGATTCGTCGGCGCGCAGTGTTATTGCTTGGTTGTTGAAGAAGCGGAGACAGGGTTGACCCACACGTTCCAGAGCCTGACCTCGATGACGCCTGCCGAGCTCGAAGGCGTGTTCGCCCAGGGCAAGGCCCCGAACTTCTCAAGCGTGATCGGCCACGAGTTTCGCGGCTGGAACGTCTTTGGCGACGTCCCTGCCAAGGTCATCGGCGGCGTGATGGGCATCCAGCGCTTCTGCAAGGGCTTCTTCGTCCGCGGCGGCGTCCAGGCCGGTGTCGACGTCGACGTGTTGCCGTCGATCGAGGGCTACAACGTCAAGATCAAGCGCGGCACGCGCGACCAGGCGTGGGCCGGCATCCCCGACGACAAAAACCCGACCCGTCACAGCTTCTACGCCGTCTACCCCGCTGGCGACTTCGGCAAGAACCGCGCGGGCCGGTTCCCGAACGCGATCTTCCTCGACTACAGCGAGGGCAAACCACAGAACAATCTGTTCACAGGCAGCACCATCAAAGACTTCATCGTCGAGGTGAACGACGGCGACCGCGATGTGTTGCTCGGCAAGGCGCTCACGGCGGTGGGCCCGATCGTGAACAGCGGCTTCTTCGTGCTCGAGCGCTTGCGCAAGGTCGACGTCTCACTGTGAGCAGGGCAGCCGTGACCAGGGCAGCCGTGACCAGGGCAGCCGTGAGCAGGGCAGCCGTGAGCAGGGCAGTCATGAACGGTCAGGCAGTCCGCGGCGTCGTCCGCGCCGTCGTCCGCAGCGTCGTTTTCGTCGTCGTTGTCGGCGCCGTTGTCTGCGGTGGCCTCGCCAGCGGCTGCGCGACGACGTCGCTGACCAAGGTCGAGCAGGTCGATGGCCTGAGCGCCGGCATTCAGCGGCGGCCGCCCCCCGATGGCACTGCGCCGACGGTGCAGGCGCCGCGCTTCGGCGACGACGACGCCTATGCCTGGATCGACGGCAAGACCGGCAAGCAGCTCTCGTGGGACGACGTCATCGGCCGGCTGCGGGCGAGCAACATCGTCGTCGTCGGCGAGCAGCACGATCAGAAGAGCCACCACGAGGTGCAGCGGCGCATCGTCGAGGTTCTGGCCGGCGACGGGCCGGGGCTGGTGGTGGGCATGGAGATGCTCACCTGGGAGAAGCAGCCCGAGCTCGATCGCTTCAACCGCGGCGACATCGACGCGGTCGGCCTGCGCGACGCCGTCGACTGGAAAAAAGCCTGGGGGTTCGACTTCGCCCTCTACCAGCCCATCCTCGAAGCCGGCCACCGGGGCGGCGCGGGCTTCATCGCCTTGAACGCGCCGCGCGAGCTGGTGCGGGCCATTCGCCAGAAGGGCGTCGCCGGGCTCGACGACGACGAAAGAGCGCTCTTGCCCGACCTCGACCTCGGCGACGAGCTGCACCGGGCCTGGTTCGAGCGCATCTTCAGCAGCGCCGGACACCCGCTCAAGGCCGCAGACGTCGACGGCTTCTACCGGGCGCAGGTCCTGTGGGATGAGTCGATGGCCGACCGCGCCGCCCGGGCCCTGCAGGGCGGCGCGCGCCAGGTCGTCGTGCTCGCCGGCGCCGGCCACGTCGCCAACGGGCGCGGCATCCCGCAGCGCGTGGAGCGGCGGATCGGGTCCGCCGTCGTCGCCGTCGTCCCCATGCCCGGCGTCGACAGCAGCAACGTCGAAGAGTCCATCGCCCGCGCCGTTTCGCTCGGCGAAGGCGACATCCTGGTCATCCCGCGCTTCGAGCCCGAGATTCAGCTGTAGGCGCCCTGCGCAAACGAAAGCTCAGGGCGCGCGCTTGAACATCAGCACGCCGTTGGTGCCGCCGAAGCCAAAGGAGTTCGACTGCACGACGTCGACGCGCACCTCGCGCGCGGTGTTCGGGATGTAGTCGAGGCCGCACTCGGGATCGGGCGTGTCGTAGTTGATGGTCGGCGGCAGCACACCCTTGTGCAGCGCGAGCACCGAGATGACGCCTTCGACGCCGCCGGCGCCGCCGAGCAGGTGGCCGGTCATCGACTTCGTCGACGACACCATCAGGCCCTTGCCGTCTTTGCGGTTGGCGTGGTCGCCGTAGACGGCCTTGATGGCGTCGGTCTCGCTCTTGTCGTTGAAGTGCGTCGAGGTGCCGTGGGCGTTGATGTAGCCGACCTGGGTCTTGTCGATCTTGGCCATGCGCAGCGCTTCTTTGAACGCGCGCTGGGCGCCCTCGCCGCCCTCTGACGGGGACGTGATGTGGTGGGCGTCGGCGGAGGAGCCGTAGCCGACGACCTCGGCGTAGATGGTCGCGCCGCGTTTCTTGGCGTGCTCGAGCTCTTCGAGCACCAGCATGCCGGCGCCTTCGCCCATGACGAAGCCGCTGCGGTCTTTTTCGAACGGACGCGAGGCCTTGGTCGGCTCGTCGTTCATGTCTTTGCAGAGGGCGTGCATCGAGGCGAAGCCGGCGACGCTCAAGGGCTCGCAGCAGGCTTCGGCGCCGCCGCACAGCATGATGTCGGCGCGGTCGGTGACGATGTGCATGAAGCCTTCGCCGATGCCGTGCGCGCCTGACGTGCACGCCGACGCCGGCGCCCAGTTGGCCCCGCGCAGGTTGAAGCGGATCGACAGGTTGCCGGGCGCCAGGTTGGCGACGATGGCCGGGATGAAGAACGCGCTCACGCGGCGCGGTCCCTTGGTCATCAGGCTGTTGTAGCTCTCGATGATGCCGCCGAGGCCGCCGAGGCCGACGCCAACGATGCAGCCGGCGCGGTCGCCTTCTTCGTCGGAGAGCTTGGGCGGCAGGCCCGCCGAGTCCCAGGCCTGCTTCGACGCCGCTTGCGCCAGCAGGATGAAGCGCTCCATGCGGTTGACGTCTTTTTTGTGCTCGACCCATTGCGTGGCGTCGAAGTCGGGCACGAGGCCGGCAATGGTGACCGGCAGCTTGGCGCCGGCGAACTCGGCGGTCTTCCACTCTTCGACGGTGCGGATGCCGCTCTTGCCGTTGATGAGGTTGGTCCAGGACTCCTCGGTGGTGACCCCGACGGGGGTCGTCATGCCGATGCCAGTGACCACAACGCGACGTGACATGGGAGCTCCTCAAGTCTGCGCGGCCTGTGCTGAGCAGTGTGCGATCAGTGTGACGCCGTCGCCGGAGACGACAACCCCGGCCAGATGCCGGGGTTGGTGACAGCCGAAGTCAGCGAAACGCTGAACTTTCAGGGCGGGCTCAGGAGTGGCTCAGGCGTCGGTCAGGAGTGGGTCGAGACGTAGCCGATGGCGTCGCCGACGGTGCGGATCTTCTCGGCCTCTTCGTCGGGGATCTCGGTCTGGAACTCTTCTTCCATCGCCATGATCAGCTCGACGATGTCGAGGGAGTCGGCGCCAAGGTCTTCGATGAACTTGCTCTCCGGCTTGATCTGCTCTTCGGAGATGCCGAGTTGATCGGCGATGATCGACTTGACGCGGTTCTCGACAGACATCGTGGCTCCTTGAAATGTTGCTGGGGCAATGAGGCGCTGGGCGCCACCCCGTCGAAGTCGTGAAAGACGGCTGCTGCTATCCGGCTTCCCGACAACGTTCAAGATGAGACGGGTGCGTCGCGGCTTTCGCAGCGCCTCGCGGGACGTTCCGCCGGGACGTTCCGCGGGACGATTTCGCGAGGATGTTCGGGTGAAGGTCTTCGCGTGAAGCTGCTCGCGCGAGAGCGAGGCACGGAAGCTCTTGCTCGCTGCGCCACGACTGATACACGTGCGGCACCTGACGGTGACCCCATCGTCTAGAGGCCCAGGACATTACCCTTTCACGGTAATGACGGGGGTTCGAATCCCCCTGGGGTCGCCAAAGAAGAGTCGGCTTTTGCCGGCTCTTTTTCTTTCTGATGCTCTGCTCTCCGATGCTCTGGTCTCCGATGCTCTGCCGTCGACTGCTGTGCGCTTTCTTGCCGAGGTCCGCCGTGCGCCTGCTCTCTGCCTGTGCCCTGGTCGTCGTGTCCGGCTGCAACTGCGGCGAGGACGTGCGCCCCATCGAGAACTTCGAAGGCGAGGGCGAAGGCCTGCCCACCGAAGGTGAAGGCGAGGGCGGCGTCGGAGAGGGCGAAGGCGAAGGCGGCGTAGGCGAAGGCGAAGGCGAAATCAGCGCTTGTCCCGACGACCAGATCCTGTGCGGCGTCGTCTGCGTCTCTCCGGGAACCGACCGCGAATTCTGCGGCGCCAGCGGCGACTGCCAGGGCGGCAACGCCGG
>JBKJNL010000926.1:0-4460 GCA_046593615.1 Myxococcota bacterium
CGTCGCTGAGGGGCGTCGCTGAGGGGCTGACCGCTGACCGCTGACCGCTGAAACGGCGGCCCGCTTCGCTCAGCCGACGAAGAACACGCGGGTCAGGGCGAGGGCGACGAAGCCGACGACAGCGCCGACGCGCAGCAGCTGCGGCCCGGTGCGTCCCTTCATGTCGATGAGCACCGAGCGCAGGAACGACAGCCCGCAGACGGCGGCAGCGAGGGGCACAAAGGCGAAGCCGACGACGGCCATGTTGATGTCGTGGGCGCCGACGCTGCTGAGGGCGATGACGACCGAGACCAGGGCCAGCATCGGGCCCAGCGCCGTGGGGCGGTGCCGCCGCGGCAGGTTGGTGGCGTAGGCGGCCAGGGCAAACGCGCCGCGGTCGACGAGCAATGCGGCGAGGATGGGCGCTGCCACCATCGACGCCGTCAACACCGACATCTGCGCGTCGTTCACGGCCGGGCCGCAGGCCCACGCAGGCGCCGCGGCGAACGCAGCCACGACCGAAGCCAGAAGACCAACGTGCTTGTTCGTCATGCGGTCATCGTATCGGCCACAGGCCGGCCGCGCAGGCGCCGAGACAGTCTTTGGGCCGGGCGCCCCGCGAAGCGGTACCTGGGCGACGACGTCACCGTGGGGCCGCTGCGGAATGTGCGCACCTCGCGATGCGATCGCGCCTCAGAAGCTGGCTTCGGCGCCGAACACCGGGAGGATCGGCAAGCCGGGAAAGCCCTGGATCACGCTGAAGTCATAGTTATACTGGAAGAACTCGAAGTTCGCATTGTTGGTGACATTTTGCAGGTCGAGGTAGAGCCCGAGCGACCAGGTGTCAAAGGTGAAGCGCTTGTCGACGCGGGCGTCGACCTGGATGAACGGCGGCAACCGACCGCTGCGCGGCGCCGTCGACACCCGATCGTAGCGGCCGTCGTCAGCGTCGAAGACGCCTCCCTGCGCCAGCGTCGCCGGGTTGCCGGTCACGTAGCGGACGGCGGCCCCGACCTCGAAGCCCAGGGGCAACTGCGCGCTGCCGGCGAGCGAAAGATTGTGCGTCTGATCGAGCTCGGTGGGTCGCCAGTTGATCGCTTCGGCACCGTCGACACCGACTGGCTTGTCGGCGCGCTCTTCGGCCTTCATCAGCGTGTAGCTGATCCACCCGAAAACCCCTTGATCAAGCCGCTGCCGGATCAAGAGCTCGGCGCCGTAGGCCCGCTCGTGGCCGATGGCCTGGATGCGCGGGCCGCTGCTCAACAAGAAGCCGATCGGCGAGCCCACGGGCTCGGCGAGCTGATCGGCGAAGCGGTAGAAGACCTGGGCGTCGACGTCGACGGAGCGCGTCAGCCACACCTCGGCCCCAAGCCCCGTCTGCCAGCCCTGCTCGAGCGGCAGGTCGGGGTTGCCCCCCTTCTTGGCGATGAAGAACGGCGACGGCGTCTGGTGGTACAGGCCGACGTTGGCCTTCAACGTCGTGAACGGCAGCACCTCGGCGCGCACCGCGAAGCGCGGGTCGAACGAGGTGCGGATGTCGTCGTAGTAGGTCCACAGGTCGGCGCGGCCGCCGATGAGGAAGGTCACCGGCCCCAGGTGCAGGTCGCTGTCGACGTAGAAGCTGTTGCTGGTGCCGAACACCTCGTCGTTGGCGAGGAAGCGCGGCGGATCGCTCGTCACCGGCCGCGGGAACAGCCGCTCGTCGGGCAAGAAGAACGGGATGTCGATGGTCGACTGGAACAACGCCCAGCTGTCGTCGGTGCCAAAGGCGACCCCGAGATCTTTGATGGGGCGCCACTCGACCTCGGCGCGCAGGCCGCTGCGCTGGATGTCGAGACGGAACTGCGACACGTCGAAGCGGTTCTCGGAGTAGGTGACCTCGGCGATGGGCGAGACAAACGCCCGCCACACCGGCTCGCCGCCGTCGTTCTGCGCCGTGGTCCGCAACCGCCACACCGGGTTCAAGCGGTGGAAGCCAGTGGTGATGCCGACGTTGCTCGGCGCGGCGGGCCCGAGCGCGCTGGCGTCAAGCGCCAGGTCGAGGCTGTCGTGGGCGCCGAACAAGCTGACCGTCATCGCCTGCGACAAGCCGGGCAGCGACGGCATCTTCCACAAGAGCTTGGCCTGGTAGTCGGCGTAGCGCGGGGCGAGCGTCAGCAGGTTGAGGTTGGTGTCGGTGGCGCGGGTGATGACGTCGCCGATGTTCAAGACCTCGGCGACGTAGCTGGTGCGGCCGGCGACAAAGATGGCCAGCTTGCGGTCGACGGTGATCGGGCCTTCGAGGCGGAAGCCCGTCGACAAAAGATCGACCGTGGCCTTGCCCGAGAACGTCTCGCTGTCGGGGTCGCGGGTGACGACGTCGATGGCGCCGGAGATGGCGCGGCCGAAGCGGGCGCCCTGCCCGCCGGGGTAGAATTCCAGGCGATCCACCAGGTCGGTGTTGATGACCGAAGGTCCCGCTCCCAGGTGAAAGAGATAGCGCGCGAGGTGACCGTCGATCATCACGGTGCTGTCTTCGGGCGAGCCACCGCGCACGAGCACCGCACCCAGGCCAAACGGCGCGCGCTGCACACCGGGCAGGCGTTGCACGACGCGGATGGCGTCGCCAAAGGTGCCCGGCACGCGGGTCAGCTCCTTTTGCGTCAGCACCCGCCGGGTGACCTCGCGCTGGGTGCGTCGCTCGCGGATGACCGTTTCGTCGACGCGTCCTGGCTTCTTTTCAATGTACACCACGATGTCGGTGGCGACGTTGGCTTTGATGCCTTCGATGATGGTGCCTGCGAGGAAGCCGGGGGCGTCGACGACGATGGCCTGCGGGCCTTCGGGCACGCCGCGCAGGGCGAAGTTGCCGGCGCCGTCGGTGACGGTCTCGAGGTCGGTGTTGGCCACGGCGACGACGGCGCCGGCCACGGTCTGGCGCTCGCCGGCAACGACGACGCGGCCGGTGAGGTTCACCGGCGCCGTGACCTGCTGCTGCGCGAGCACGCGGGCCTCTTCTTCTTGCAGCAGGCGCTCGCGCTCGACCTCGTCGATGGTGAAGGTCAGCGTGTAGGCGAAGCGCACGGTGAGCGGGCGCTCGTGGCCGTCGGCAAAGACCTCTTTGGCCGGCAGCATCTCGAAGTTGGTCAGCGCCCCGAGCGCGGCCCAGCTCAGGCGCGCATCGGGCGAAGCCGTCACCGCCACCCGCAGGATGCGGCCCGCGTCGTCGAGGTCGACGTCCATGACGACGGCGCCGGCGACGCCGTCGCGAAAGGCCTCGGGTGGGTAGATCGGCGGCGCGTCGGCGATGAGCTCGGGCGGCACCAGCGTCGGCGGCGGACCGATGGGTGCTGGTGGCGTGGACTCGGTCGGCACGGCCGCGCCGCCCTGGGCCCGCGCGTTGCCGGCCACCAGCAGACCGCAGAAAGCGACGACGCTGGCGACGGCGAAACAGCGGGCGGCGAGGGCAGAGCGCACGCGCCGGCTTCTGCTGTTTCCTTGCCAAGTTGGCAATCGCAGCGCCCGACGTCCGACGGGGCGGCGAAGGAATCGACGACGACGAAGGATTGTCCTAAGCGATGCCCGAAGCTCACGAGGCCTGAGGTGCAGACGGCATCGGCGGGTCTCGTGGAAGTGTCACCGGTCGAGAGGTTCGTCATGCGTGCGTTCTGGAGAGCTCCCCTGTTTGCCGTCGCCCTGGTGGCCGTCCTGGCCGGCAGCGCGTGCAAGCCCGACCTCATCGCCGGCACCTCGGTCGAAGACACCGAAGAGAACCGCAAGGTCCTCGAGTTCCTCACCCGCTACCAGGCGGCCATGCAGGCCCGCAGCGCCGCCGACGTCGTCAAGCTGTGCGCCGCCGACTACTTCGAAGACAACGGCAACCCCGAGCCGAAAGACGACTACAACATCGACGGCCTGCGCCAGAAGCTCGAGACGCACTTCGCCAAGACCAAGGAGCTCCGCCTCGAGGTCTATGTGCAGACCGTCGACCGCAGCGAGCCCGACATCGTCGCCGTCGCCTACCGCTACAACACCCGCGCGCTGGTCGACTTTCCGTCGGGCCAGAAGTGGCTGACCGCCACCGAGGTCAACAAGATCAAGCTGCGCCCCCTCGACGACGACGAAGCCGGCTTCCGCATCGTCTCGGGGCTGTAGGCGCATTCGCGGGCGCTTTTGCAAGGCGTATTTGCTGGGCGACCGGTGCTCGTGACGGCTAAAGGCTCGGCTGTTTTCTGCCTGCCGCCCGCAGGCTGCGGTGCCTCGATGAAGCTTGCCTGTGTTTTCGCCGCCGTCTTCGCCGCCTCGACCGCCAGCCCGGCCGCTGCCGTCGAGCACACGCTCGAGCACTGGCACAACATCAACGTCATCGGGCGCCTGCAGCGGGTCGGTGACGCGACGCCATCGCCCGCGCTCTACTACCTCGAGCTGCAACCCCGGGTGTCGCTGTCGGAGCCGCGCCCCGAGGAGCTCATCGCCCGCGGCGCCCTTGGCTGGGAGCTTTC
>JBKJNL010001021.1:0-5385 GCA_046593615.1 Myxococcota bacterium
CTCCGTCGCCCTCGTCATCGCGTTCGGCGTCGGGCACGCCGTGATCGGCGCGCCGGTCCTGACGCCGTGCACGCTCGCGCACCCCGCCGGCCCGCGCGCCTACGCCCGCTGCGGCGCCGTCGGCGTCGCCATCGATGCCGCGCATCCCGAAAAGACGCTGTCGGTGGGCTTCGCGGTGCTGCCGGCGACGGGCGCCGAGCCAAAAGGCGCGCCCATCGCCCTGCTCGCCGGCGGCCCCGGACAATCGGCCACGCGCGATTTCACGGTGCTGCTGCCGCTGCTGCGCGAGCTGCGCGCCGACCACGCCCTCGTCCTCGTCGACATACGCGGCACGGGCCGCTCGCAGCCGCAGTCGTGCAAAGACGATCGCCCGCTGCCAGAGCGCCTGCGCACCGAGCAAGACGTCGACGAAGCCGCCGCCTGCGCCAAAGCGATGACCCTCGATCCGCACTTCATCACCACGCGCGACGCCGCCCGCGACGTCGACGCCGTCCGCGGGGCCCTCGGGTACGAGAGCTGGAACGTGCTCGGCGTCAGCTACGGCACGCGGCTGGCGGTGGTCTACGACCAGCTGTTCCCGGGCCGCGCGCGCACGCTGATCCTCGACGGCGTCGCCCCCCTCGACCGCGCCCTCGGCGAAGACATCGCCCTCGACATGACCCGCGCCCTGCAGGCCGTCGGTCCCGACGCCGTCGCGAGCTTTGTGGCGCTCAAGGCCCGGCTCAAGGCGAGCCCGACGACGGTGCAGGTGCGGCACCCGACGACGGGCAAGATGCTCGAGGTGCCGGTCACCGACAGCACCATCAACGGCACCGTGCGCATGTTGCTCTACTCCGACGACAGCCGCGGGCTGCTCGGCCCCCTCCTCACGCAGGGGCTTGGGGGCGACCTGACGCCGCTGGTGGCCCTGGCGATCTCGGTCGGCGAGCAGCTCGAAGGCGCCATCCACGGCGCCGTCAACGCCTCGATCCTGTGCGCCGAAGACGCGCCGTATTTCACCGACCGACCCAAGCCCGACGAAGCCGTGTTCGACGACGAGCGCCCCTACATCACGGCGCTGTGCGAGAAGTGGCCGCACGCGACGGAGCCGCAGCCGACGATGAAGCCGACCAAGACGCCGACGTTGCTGCTGTCGGGGTCGTTGGATCCGGTGACGCCGCCGCACCACGCGCAGCGCATCGAAAAGCAGTTCGCCGACCACGCCCACATCATCTTGACGGGCATGGGCCACAACGTCTTTCCGCGCGGCTGCGTGCCCTCGATCATCGAAGAGTTCGTCGCCGAAGGAACCGCCGCCGACCTCGACAGCGACTGCGCCGGCAAGGTCGGGCCGTTCCCGCCCTTCATCGATTTGATGGGTCCCAACCCATGAACAGCAGGGCGCCATGATCACCGTCGACGACGTCCACAAACGCTTCGGTGACGTCACCGCCGTCTACGGCGTCTCGTTCACAGCCCCCGACGGCGCCATCACGGCGGTGCTCGGGCCAAACGGCGCCGGCAAGACGACGACGCTGCGCATGGTGACGGCGCTCTTGCCTGCCGACCGCGGCACGGTCGCCATCGACGGCGTCGACGTCAAACAAGACCCGCGCGGCACCCACCGCCGCCTGGGCGCTCTCCCGCACGCCCACGGCCTCTACCCGCGCCTCACGCCCCGCGAGCACGTCGCCTACTTCGGCAAGCTGCACGGCCTCAGCGACGCCGTCATCGAAGCCCGCAGCCAGGAGCTCTTCCAGATCCTCGACATGGCCTCGTTCCAGGACCGCCGCGCCGAGGGCTTCTCGCAGGGCCAGAAGCTCAAGGTCGCGCTGGCCCGGGCCCTCGTGCACAAGCCGCAAAACCTGGTGCTCGACGAGCCGACGGCTGGCCTCGACGTCAAGGGCATCCGGGCGATGCGGGCCTTTTTGCTGCAGCAAAAGATCGAAGGCCGCTGCGTGGTTTTTTCGACCCACGTCATGCAAGAGGTCGCCGCCCTCGCCGACCACGTCGTCATCGTCGCCGCCGGCAAGGTAAAGGCGGCGGGCAGCCCCGAAGAGCTCCGCCAGCAGACCGGCAAAGCCGACCTCGAAGAAGCCTTTATCGCCGCCGTCGGCGACGCCGAAGGCCTCGCGTAGCGAGCCTCGCTGCCAAAGAAGCGGGGCTGAGAAGCGGGGCTGAAAAAGAAGAAGCCGGCTCTCGCCGGCTCTCCCCACCCAACCACGGGTCGTGACAGAGATTTCTAACGATCGAGCCTCAGCCGTGCTTCTCGGCAAAAGCGTCGAGGCGCTGGCGGGCCAGCTTGAGCACCTTGTTCTCGAGCAGGCGGGCGCCTTCGCGAGAGAGGTTCAAGCGATCGCCGAGGACGGCGAGGGTCTCGGGCTCGTCGGCGAGCAGGCGCTTCTCGATGATGGTCACGAGGCGCGGGTCGCCGATCTCCTTGGCGATGTCGGTGAGGACGCGGTCGACGGCGCGGTCGCGCTCGAAGCGCAGGGTCGCGTCTTGCGGCGTTTCGCCGGCGTCGGTCACGAGGTCGCCAACGCTGCGCTCATCGCCTTCGGCGCCGCTGCCCAGGGGGGCCTCGAGGCTCACGGCGCGGGCGCGGGGACGACGACGACGGCCGCCTTCGAGGTTCTCCATTTCGGCGCCGGCGATCGACGGGGTGTCGTCGCGGTCGAGGCGCTGCAGGAGCCGCTGGATCTTCGCGCGGATCCAGTAGACGCAGTAGGTGCTGAAGCGCACGCCACGATCCGGCTCGAAGGTCTCGGTGGCGCGCAGCAGGCCCAACGTTCCCTCCTGCACGAGGTCTTCGTAGCGAACGCCGCTGCGGCGCATCTGGTTGGCGACGAGGTGCACGAGGCCGAGGTTGGCGAGCACGAGCGCGTTGCGCGCGTCGATGTCACCCCAGGTCTGGATGCGGTAGCCGAGCGCGGCTTCGTCTTCGGCGGTCAGGCGACGGCGCGGTTTGCCGCTGGCGTCAACGGGCACGGGCAGGGCGGGCGGGCCTTCGGAAGGCAGCACGCCAGACTCGATGAGCTCGAGCACGCGCGCGGCATCTTCGAGCTCGGTCTCGATGGCCGGGGGCGCATCAGCGCCCGGCGGACCGGGACGACGACGAGCGCGCAGCGGGTGCTGGCTCAGCGGGTTCGCCAACGTCGGCGGCACATTCTTCGGCGCCTGCGTGGGGGCCTGGATCCTCGCGTTGTTGCTCTTCTCGGACACGGAACACCTCCCGGAATCAAGTCAGTCAAAGGAACAAGACAGCAGTCAGAACCTCGGCAACTACGACGCGGGACCCGCGTGGGATGCTTCGGTTTCCACAACGTTTCGACGACGCTGCGTGAGGTGGTGGTCGACGGAGCCGGCGGTGCCGCTCACGTTGACAAAGGAGCAAGCCATGGCGCCTGCCGGCATGTTTCGAGGAGCGGCTGGCGGCAGCGTCGACGAGGCCGTGCGCTGCATTGACGACGAGCGCATGGACATCAACGCTGACGTCGACGACGCCATTCCTGCGAGGTCTTGATGGTCGAGCGCGACGACAGCGACGATGACGCCGCGGGTGCAGCGGGTCTGGGCGACCTGCTTCGCGAAGACCTGCTTCGCGAAGACCTGCTTCGTGAAGACAGCAGCGTCACGCTGGGCGGCCGCAAGTTGGGTCCAGGTGAGTCCGACCGCGCGCTGCTGGTGCTCGACATGACCCTCGACCGCTTCCGCGGCGCAGACGCCATCGACGGCGCCGGCAGCATCGTCAGATTCGTGCAGGGCGAGCTGCGTTACTTCCGCGAGCGCGGCCGTGTCGTGGTCTTTGCCAACGACGCCAGAGACGAAGACGCCGTCGCCGCCGTCATTCAAGAGCTGACCCCGCGTTCCGCTGAGCGGATCCTGAAGAAGCCCGCGCCCAGCGCGTTCTTCGGCACCGACCTCGACACCCAGCTGCGGCAGCGACGCATTCGTCGGCTCACGCTGGTCGGACTCGAGACCCACACGGCGGTCCTGCTGACCGCGGCCGACGCCCTCAGCCGCGGCTACGAAGTCGTCGTCCCCGACCCGTGCGTCTTTGCCCGCGACGTCGCCGCCCACGAGAGTGCGCTGCGCCTGCTGCGCGACCACTGGCCCACGGCCTGGAAGCGAGCCCGCACCAGCGAGACCACGCACCCCGGCATCGAGCCCGAAGAGGTCGAGCGCACCGGCACCGGCAAGCCCGGCGGGCTGCAGCGCCCGTGACGACGTCGACGTCGACAGCGCCTGCAAGAGCGCGCGGACTCTACGTCCACGTCCCGTTTTGCCGGCGGCGTTGCCCGTACTGCGATTTTCCGATCGAGGTTGGCTCGACGGCGGAGCACCGCAGTGGCTACGTCCAAGGGATTTTTCGCGAGCTTCAGCATCGCCACACGGAGCTTCCGTGGCCGATTCAGACGCTGAGCTTTGGCGGAGGAACTCCATCTTCACTCCCTACGCACGATCTCGGCCAGATCGTGGAAGGGGTCCGGATGCGGGGTCTGAGCCCAGGGGCGGAGGTGTCGCTGGAGGTGAACCCGGAGGACATCGATCGAGCCTATGCAGGGGGCCTGCGGGGGGCCGGATTCACCCGGGTGAGCGTGGGCCTGCAGAGCTTCGATGACGACGTGCTCGGCTATCTCGGGCGGGCCCACGATGGCCGCTCCGCCTGCGCGGCGATCGATGCCTTGTTAGAAACAGGAATCGACGTGGCCGCGGACCTGATTGTGGGGGTTCCCGGCGAATCCGACGACCGGCTCGAGCGCGACATCGTGCGCGCGCGGGCGCTCGGTGTGGCGCATTTGTCCGCCTACCTGCTCACGCTCGAAGCGGGCACGCCGCTCGTTCAGCTGATCGCGACCCACAAGCGCGCCGCGATCGACGAAGAGCGCCAGGCCACCGCATACGAACGCGTCCAGTCCCTTTGTGACGCAGCGGGCTACGAGCAGTACGAGGTCTCCTCCTACGCGCGCCCACTGAAGACATCCCGCCACAACCGCTTGTACTGGCAGCGAGGCGACTACCTCGGCCTCGGCCCCGGCGCCCACTCGTTCCGGGTCGGCGACCAGGGTCACGCGCTCCGCCGCGCCAACCGGCCCCGGCTCGCTGCCTGGCAGGCCGCCCTGGGTGAGCCCCCGGAACCCGACCTGCTTGAAGCCCTGGAGCCCGCCCACGCGCTGCGCGAGGCCGTCGCCTTTGGCCTGCGCGACAAGCTGTTCGGCGTCGACGTCGTCGCCCTCGCGACGCTGCACCAGACGCCCGTGACCCCGGGGATGCGCCGCGCCCTGCGCCAGAGCATCGCCGTCGGCGACGTGAGCGAAAGCGCAGTCGGCAGCGAAGTCGAAGGCGGCGACAGCGTCGTCGCCGTCACCATTCGGCACCACCTGACGGACCAGGGCGTCCGGTTCG
>JBKJNL010000025.1:0-7034 GCA_046593615.1 Myxococcota bacterium
CCGCCCGCGCCCGGTGGTGCTGTCCCGCCCAGCGCCGGCGCCGTCGACCGCTAGAACGACGACCACGACCACGACGACGTCAGCGCCATCGCTGGTCAAACGCACCACGCTGCTCGCGCTGCTCGCGGCAGCCGGGGTCACCGGAGCTGCCGTTGTCGTCGTCGTCCGGCGTCGACGCCAGCGCCGCGCAAGGCCACGGGCCGAGGTGCTGCCCCTGTTTCTGGCGGGGTTGCAGAGCGGCGCTGCCGAGCGGCTCGGGCTCAGACGCAGGCCGTTTCTGCCCACGGTCGACGGACGGCTGCTCTCAATCGACGACGCTACCGCCTTTTTTGCGCGCGGACGGCTGGCCCGCGGCACGGCACAACCGCCCTGGCTCGACGACCGCGTCGCCGTCCTCGACGCCCGCGACGAGCGCGTGCGCGCGCTGCGACCGTTCCTGCCCCCCGCCGCCGACGTCGACGCCGTCGCCTTTCGCGACAGCGATCGCCTGCAAGCGCTGCAAGCCGACGTCGACCGCGCCTATGGCGGCGTGCGCCTGCGCGTGTCCGCTGGCGACGACGACGGCCACGCGCCCGAGGTCCGCGAGCTTCATCTCTGCACCAGCGGCGGCGGCACCCACCTCGTGCTGGTGCCGTCGTCGTGGCTCGACGATCCGCAGCTCGCCAGGCGGGTGCACGACGGCGCCACCTGCCTGCGCGGCCTGCGCGAGGCCGCGCGGTGATGGATGTCTCCGTCGACGATCGAAGGGCGCTGTGGGCCCTGACGACGCGCCACCTGCGCAGCCGCACCTATGGCGCCGTGTTGCTGGCGCGCTGCGCGCTGCGGGCCCGCGCCGGGCGCATCGACATCAACACCCGCGGCGACACCCTGCGCGTCGTCGACGACGGCGCCGCCCGCGCCGACGAGCTGACGGCGATCCTCGAGGTGCTGCGGGCGCCGACGGTCGAGGCCCTGCACGCGCTCGAGGCCCGCTTCAGCACCGACCTGCTGGTGGCGCTTGCAACCGCGCAGGAGGCGACCATCCGCACCGGTCGCACGCGCGCCCACGTCGTCGGCGGGCGGCTGCACGACGTCGTCGAGGTGCGGGCGTCGACGACGGAGGTCTCGATCACCCGCCCGCGCTCGCTGCGCCGCGAAGAGCGCACCGAGCTCGCGGCCTGGCTGCCGGCCCCACGCGCTGTCGTCCGCGTCGACGGCCGGGCCTGGCGGCGCGCGGAGCGCCTGCCCGACAGCGCGTTTTTCACGCGGGCCTTCAAGACCGAGAGCGGCCACGGCTTGATCGGCTTCTCTCTCGACGACGGCACCTCGAAGACCACGGTGCTCGGCCGCGGCCTGTGGGTCGCGCAAGACGCCACCCGGCCCCGCGGCCTGCCCATCGTGGCCATCTGGGACGACGACGACGTCGTCGCCACCGACAGCGCCGTGGCCCGCGCGCGCGTGGCCGTGCAGCGGGCCGGCAACGCCTTGCAGCAGCGCCTGGCCGACGAGTTCGCCGACCTCCCGCGACGACGCCAGCGGCAGCTGCGCTCGCTGCTCTTGCGCGGCGGCGTGTTGCCCCCCGCGTTTCACGGCGTGCCGCTGTTTGGCAGCGTGGTCGGCGGCTTTCGCTGGTCGCTGCAGGACCTGGCCGCACGCCCACGCATCGTCATCGGCAGCAACAACGCCGACGTCGTCGTCGACGCCGAGGCCCGCGCGTACTTGCACCGCGCGCTGCCGACGCAGGTGAAAGACGCCCTGCCCGCGCCGCGCCGACGCCTCGCGTTCGCCGTGCGCAGCTGGCTCGGCTTCCCGGACCGGGCCTAGGTTTTGGGCTTGAGGTACCGCGCGGCCTTTGCCGCCACCGTCGTCGGATCGCTGATCGGCGGCGAGCAGAACGTCGAGCCGCAGACGTAGAGCGTGGGCTTGCCGAGGTCCGGGTACTTCTTGCCGGCGACCTGAACATCGACGAGCCGGTGCGGCGCATAGACCTTCAGCGACGCCGCCAACAGCGCGCGCGTGGCGTCGTCGTCGGCGGCGTCGGCGCTCTCGACCACGCTGAAGCGCAAGGGCTCGCGCAGCTGCTCCTCGAGGGCCAACAGCAGCTCGCCGACCATGCGGTACTCCTCGGCGACGACGCCTTCGGACGCAAACGCCGACAGGGCGCGCTCGGCAGCGGCCACGAGCACCGCGTCGTCGTCGAGCCGGCCCACCTTCAACAAGAAGCGCGCGGCCTCGGCGTTGGCTTTGAGCGGCTTGCGCCGTGTCGCAAAGACGCCGACGTCGTCAGCGGTCTGGGTGTGGGCAAAGAAGCCGCCCCCGGCTGGATCCTGCAGGCGCTCGACGATGACGTGGCCGGTCGCCCGCGCCTCGTCGCGGAAGCGCTTCGACCCCGTCACCTCCGACAACAACAGCAGCGCGTGGCCCATGGCCACTTGATCGGCGAGGTGCATGACGACGTCGCCGCCCGGCTTGCCGTGCAGGGGGCCCTCGTCGTGGCTGAAGCCGCCGGCCACGCGGTGCTTCGCCAGGATGACCTCGGCGGCTTTGACGGCGGCGTCGGTGACGGCGACGTCGCCGGTGACGGCGCCGAGGCGGGCGAGGCCGGCGATGAGGCGGCCGTTGTGGCTGGCGTAGACGTGGCGGTCGATGAACGGCGTGCCCACCGCGGCGCGCGCCTCACGCGATGACAGCGCGTAGTACTGCTTGCCGAGCACCGGGGCGTGCTCGCCGCGCGTGCCGACGTCGGCATCCTGGTTCGCAAAGAAAGCGCCGTCGTCGCGGCGCAGGACGGTCGTGGCGTAGCGGGCCAGATCGCGGGCGCCCTTGAGATAGCGCGCGTCGCCGGTGGCGGCCCAGGCGTCGGCGTAGTTCTCGAGCGCGGTGCCGTTTATCTCGGCGAGCTTCTCGTAGTGCGGCGCCGTCCACACGCCCCCGAGCGAGTACTGGTACATGCCGCCGTCGACGTCATCGATGAGGTGCAGCTCGCCGTCGAGGGTCTGCCGCGCCCGGGCCAGCGCGGCGTCGTCTCCGTCGGCGACGCCGACCAGCAGCGCGTGGGCGACGGGAGCCCACAGCGGGTACTTCTGCGTCTTGCCCCAGCCGCCCTGCTGCTCGTCGTAGAAGCCGGCCAGCTGGGCCCTCGTGAAATCGCGGATGTGCAGCAGCGGCTTCGGCGTGTCGTCGACGACGGCGGGCTTGCGCGCCAGCGGGCGGCCAGCGTCGAGGTCATCGAGGTAGCCGCGCAGCTCTTTCTCGAAGCGGCGGGCCTCGACGTAGCCCTTCCACTCGGTGACCGGCTGGGCGTCGGGCGTGAGCAGCGCCAGCGCCGGCCAGCCGAAGTCGGCGTAGCGCTCGGCGAGATCGGGACGGGCGTCGGCGTCGACGCGGACGACGACGAAGCGCTCGTCCATGAGACTGGCGACGGCCGGGTCGCCCCAGGTCTTTTCGTCCATCACGTGGCACCAGTGGCACCACTCGGTCACGACGGTGACGAGCAGCAGCCGCTTCTCCCGGGCCGCCTGATCGAAGGTCGACTTCTCCCACGGCTGCCAGGCGATCGCCCCGCCGTGACCCGCGTGCCCCGTCGTCGGAGCCGCTCGAGGCGTCGTCGGAGCCGTGCTTCTCGGCGTCGTCGTCGGCGGCGCCGACGGCGTGGTGCAGGCGAGAACGAGGGGCAGCAGCAAGAAGAGGGAGCGAGCGCGCATGCCGGCTTCTACGCCGCAGGGCGCACAACGGGTTCGACGGGGGCGCTCCACGGACTGTCCAACGGTTTCGCGAACGACGAAGCGACCGACCCAGCGATCGACGAAACCGGAAGCACCGCTCCGATCCGTGACACGACGCAGCGGCGGATTTTCCGAATCCATCGTCGCCAAATCGCCGCACCCCATGGTAGGACATGTACGTCCGAAGAGGTGTCTTCGGCACAGGTCGACGTCGATGGGTGAAGGGCGCTTCATCCGGAATGTGTCGACCAAGAGGTTCGGAGTCTTGGCCCGCCCGGAACCGTTTCGTGGACTCCTCGATAAGGCCTTCCAGGCCGATCTCGCCCCTTCAGGCAGCCCCCTCGGGCCTGGGATTCCGGCCGCCCTGCGCCGCCCCCCGGTGCTCGCCGTGGTGGCTCCGCCGCCGGTGCTCGACGACGAGCACAAATCGAAGACGCTCGAGCAGCGCCTCGACGCCGCCGTCCTGGCCGGCGCCACCCCGCCGCGCGGGCAACGGCCGCCGCGCCTCCCCGAGCACGAGATGGTGCCCCTGCGGCTCCGCTCGCCCTTCGAGATCCAGACCGGTCAGGTCCAGTCGCAGCGGCCCGCTCCGCAGAGACCTTCTCACCAGAGCCCTGCTGCGCACAGCCAATCTCAGTTCAAGTCGACGACGACCAAGACCGCGTCGGTCCGCGAGATCTCCGGCGCGCGCCGAGCGCCGCCGACCGTCGCCAGCGTCGACGTCACGCGCCCTGCGCCCCGCGTGCTGCAGTTTCTCCCCGATCAGCCGGGAGCGAGCCCTTCGATCCACGGCGGCTCGGGCGACTTCGCCGAGCAGCGCGGCGTCGGCGGCGATTCGCTGAACGGCATGCCGCGCCTCGAGCCGGTGCACGACAGCCAGCGCCTGCCCGTCGCCGTCGGCGTGCACACCAACGTCTACCGCCTGCGCTCCGACGAAGACGAGGCCACGCCGGCCCGGCCGTTGCCCGCGGTTTCGCTCGAGCTCATGGGTGAGCTCGAGACGCGCAAGCTGCGCGGCCGCGACAAGGTGATGACCCGCGAGAGCTTGAACGGCCTCGGCGTCGACGTCCGCGCGTTTTCCTCCGACGACTTCGCAGCCCTCGACGACCTGACCCACGAAGGATCCTTTGTCGATCCCGACACCGATGATCGCGGAGCGCGCGCTGGTGAGGGCCGCTCGGCCGCCGCCGTCGCCCTGCCCGCCCTCTCCGACGAGATGGAGCTCGATCCCGTCGACGTCGACTTCAGCACCTTTGACGACCTCGACGAGCTCGCCGCCCAGCTGGGCCTGCACAGCGTCCTGGTTCCGCGCTCGACGTCTCCGCAGGCAGCGCCCGCTGCCCTTATCGACGACCTCGATGAAGTCGAAGCCGACGACGTCGAACTGGTCGCGGTCGCCGCCCCCACCGCCAGCGATCCCTTCGGCGCCGTCGTCATGGGACGCCTGGCCCACATGCCGACCCTTGCGGCTCGTCTCGACGCCGACGAAGACGGCTTGCTCGACGACGACGGCTTGCTCGACGAAGACGGCTTGCTCGACGACGACACCGAGGTCACGTCGCCGCGCGCCATCCCCCTCTCGCTGCTGCCGTCGTCGTTGTTCGATGGCGCCTGCACGCCGTCGTCCACCGAGACGGCCGACCTCGATCACCCCGGCGACGACGGCCTCGACGACGACGACATCACGCCGGCCCGCGGCACGCTGCGCCCGGCCATCGTCGCGCCGCAAGCCGTTCGCTTCGTCGTCGCCGACGCCCCGGCCCGCCCGCGCCATGACGCGCTGTCCGCCGAAGAGAAGCTGCGCAACCGCACGCGCGCGCGCGAGCTCTATCTCGTGGCGATGGATGACCTGGGCGCCAGAGACCCCCAGGGCGCCATCGTCCACCTCGAGCTGGCCATCGCCTACGACGACGAAACCAGCCTCTATCTCGACCTGCTCGAGCAGCTGAAGAAGAACAAGCGGGCCTGAGCTGTCCGCCTCGCCGACCTGTGCGTCGACGAGAAGTGGCCGTCTTTGTTTGCGCGCTCGTCCCGATGCCGCCGTCGCACTTCGTCATCGCCGCTGCAGTTGGGCTACGGTCCGCGGCGTCGAAATGCGGTGCGCACGTCGGTGCGTGGGAGTGCGGTCATGGACGATAAGCTGCGCGAAGCGTTGGCCACCGGGCGAGAGCTCTACAAGCAACGCGAGCTGGTGCGGGCCGAGCCGTATCTGGTGCAGGTCACCGACGCGAAGCTGCCGTACGCCGACGTCTACAACATGCTCGGCGTCATCTACCACGACGTCGGCCAGTTCTCGAAGGCGCACGCCTGCTTCGAAGAGGCCCTGCGCATCAACCCTGCCTACACTGAAGCATCGCTCAATCTTGCGGTGACCTACAATGACATGGGTCGCTACGCTGAGGCGCGCGATCTCTATCTGGGTGCGTTGACGACGTCGACGAGGCCGGGCGCCAAGATCGATTCGTTCGTCATGGGAAAACTGGCCAACATGTACGCCGACATCGGCGACGTCTTTGCTTCGTCTGGTGCCTTTGAAGAGGCCATCGCTGAATACCGCCGCGCGCTTGCGATGCGCCCGACCTTCATCGACCTGCGCCTCAAGCTCGCCCAGACCTTGCGCGACGCCGGCAAGGCCGACGACTCGTTGCGCGAGCTGCGGGCGATCCTGGCGCAAAACCCCGACTACGTGCCGGCGCGCCTGCACCTCGGGCTCTCGCTGTTCTCGACGGGCGACCACACCGCGGCGTTGGCCGAGCTCGACGGCATCCTCGAGGGTCACCCCGAAAACACGCGCGCCCGGCTCTACCGGGACATGATCGCCGAGCACCAGGGCCGCAAGAAGCCTTGACGTCGTCGACGACAGACGTCAAAAGGGAGACGTCACGGCGGTCGTAGCTCAGTTGGTAGAGCACTGGATTGTGATTCCGGGTGTCGCGGGTTCGAGCCCCGTCGATCGCCCCACCGTGAAACGGACCCTCTCGGGTCCGTTTTTTTTGGCGCTTTTTTTGGCGCGGTCATGGGCGCCTTTGGGGCGCGGCTGCTGCGCGACGTTTCCGCTGCTGCCTTCAGCGCCGCGGCGCTTGCTCAGAGCTCGTCGACGCGGGCCTGCATCTGCGCCAGCAGCTTGGCCACGAGGCGCACCGTGCGGGCATGGACGTCGGCGCCGGCGACGTGATGGCTGTGCAGACCCTCGAGGTAGCGGGCGCAGTCGTCGAGGCCCCACAAGAAGGGCGAGACGGCGAGGAGCACGTCCTTGATGTCGCCGCGCGGTGCCAGGGCGTCTTGCACGTCGGCCGCCGGCTTGCCGGGCGAGGTCTCGGCGTTCTCGTC
>JBKJNL010000125.1:0-5846 GCA_046593615.1 Myxococcota bacterium
CCCGAACATGGGCGCGCGCATCCGCCGCTACAACGGTGTCGCCGACGGCGGCAAGCTCGGCGGCAAGACCTACGTGCCCCTCGTCGGCCTCGAGCCCCGCGGCGCCGGTGGCCCCGCCCCGGTCGTCGTCGGACCGCCCGTCGCCGTCGTCACCCCCCCCGTCGCGCCGCCCGGCGCCGTGGTCACGCCGACGCCCGTGTCCACGCCGCCGGTGACGCCGCCGCCGGTGTATACGCCGCCGCCGACGACGACGTTCACGCCGCCGCCGCCGCTGCCCACCGCCCTGCCCCCCCAGCCGACCGTCGTGGCCACCAACAACTCGCAGACCAGCGAGTACCCGGTGACGTCGAAGCTGGCGACGTTGTCGGGCTTCTCGCACGGCCTGCACGCGCCGCTCATGGTCGCCGGCAAGCCCGTCAACTGCCTGACCTGCCACGAGCACGCCGACCCGCAGGGCTACGGCAACAAGGCGCCGTCGCAGCAGAACTGTTTGCTGTGCCACCGCCAGTCCGAGGCCATGCCGTCGTCGCTGCGCAAGGGACAGATCAAGCGCCTGCCGCTGCCGATGAACCACAAGCTGCACGTCGGCACGAACCAGATCGACTGCACCGTGTGCCACATCCAGGAGCCCGACCGGCCCCTCGGCATCATCACCCAGGGCCACGAGGCCTGCAGCGCGTGCCACACGGCCGGCGCGGTGCCTCCCTATGTGCAGGGTGACCCCCAGGGCCTCTCGTGCACCGTGTGCCACGGCACCGTCGAAGAAGAGCCGCTGTCGCCCGAGCGCTCGCGCTACCTGCGCAACCACATGATCCGGCCCTTCGGCCGCGTCGGCGACGTCTTCTTCTCGCACATGACCCACGCGACCTTTTCGCCGGGCGGCGTCCCCGGCGGCCCCGGCCCGAGCATCGACTGCCGCGCCTGCCACGCCGACGCCTACGAAGCCGAAACCAAGGAAGCGATCTCCAAGGTCAAGATGCAGGGCTGCATGGAGTGCCACCGCCAGGCGAACGCCGTCGGCCTGCAGCCTCCCGAGCGCTGCGCCGACTGCCACCTGCACCACCGCCAGGGGCACATGCCGCAAAACGAGATGATCATGACGAACAAGCCGCTGGACCACTCGGCGTTCTTCCGTCGTCACCACGAGACCGCGGCCCGCGAGCACGCGCCGATGTGCGCCTCGTGCCACACCGGCTTCGACCCCAACGACGGCAACCGCTGCGACACCTGCCACGCGACCATGAAGCCGCGCGACCACACCGCCGGGTTCCGCGATCGCGTCCACGGGCGTGAAGCCCAGGTCGACCCGACCCGCTGCACCACGTGTCACCGCGCCGAGCGTTGCGAGAGCTGCCACCGGGAGATTCCCAAGAGCCACTTCCCGCTCAATGTGTGGGTCGAGAAGGGTCTGCATGGCTCGCGCGGTCGGCTCGAGCTCGGGTCTTGCTTGACGTGCCACCGCTTCGAGCAGACGTGCTCGCGGTGCCACACGGCAGTGCAGAAGTAGCGGCGGGCGACGACGACGGCGCGCACAGCTTGGTGTGAAAAAGGGCGCCCCTCGGCGCCCTTTGCTTTTCTGGCGGTCGCGCCGGCCGCCGATTTGCCGACGCCGACACGGACACCTGTCCCGCAGGATCGACGCGCAGACCGCGGTGCTTTCGTCGACGTCGGCGCGGGGGTATGGTCGGCGTCGAGTTCCCGAAAAGAAGGCCCGATATGACCGCGCATCTCGCCGACGAGTGGACGCTGCTGCTCAAGCAAATTCCCTTCTTGAGCATGCTTCCGGAAGCGGTCATCCGCGACAAGCTCATCATGGGCAAGATTCCCCAGGCCGAGCAGCCGGCGGCGCTCGTCGACCTGCCCGTCGGCGACTTCGTGATTCGTGAGGGAGAATTCGGCGACACCTTTTATGTGGTGTTGAACGGGTCTTTCGCCGTTGAAGTGTGGAATGATCAAGGCATTCCCGTGCAGGTGGCGACCATCCAGCGCGGCGCCTACTTCGGCGAGCTCGCCATGGTCGGCCGCGGCATGCGCACCGCCAGCGTCAAGGCTGTGACGGCGAACTGCCAGGTGCTCGAGATCTACAAGGGTCCCTTTGATCGCATGCTCAAAGAAGACAAAACCGGTCAGCTGAAGAAGCAGCTCGACGACACCTACGCCAAGCGCACCGTCGAGAAGTTCATCCGCGACAACGAGTTCCTGCGCGACATCTCGGACATCGACAAGAAGCTGATGGTCGACACGGCCAAGCTGAACCGCTTCGAAGCCATGGCCGACATCTACAAGGCCGGCACCCCGGCGACGGCGTTCTACCTGGTGCGCCAGGGGTTCTTAAAGGCGTGGCGCATGGAGGGCGAGGAAGAGAGCATCCTCGCCTACCTGCGCGACAAGGACTTCTTTGGCGACCTCGAGCTCGTCGACGGACGCCCGCGCACCGCCACCGTCACCGCCATGGAGCCCGTCGAAATCATCGAGATCCCGCGCTCGGTGTTCGCCGGGCTCTACCAGCGCTACCCGCAGGTCATCCAGGCCTACCGCCGCTACGACCTCGACGCCCGCGCCTCGTCGGGCGGCGGCGGCATGTCGGCGTCGAAGACCGGCATGATGTTCGCCGCCGACCTGATTGGCCTCGGCGTCGCCCAGGCCCGCTCGGCTCTGATCATCGACATGGACCTGTGCGTGCGCTGCGGGAATTGCGTGCAGGCCTGCACGGATTTGCATGACGGTTATTCGCGCCTGATTCGCCGCGGCCGAAAGCTCACGCGCCGCGAGAAGTCGACGAAGCAGCTGCAGCACCTGTTCTTCCCGAACTCCTGCCTGCACTGCCGCACGCCCGACTGCATGGCCCCCTGTCCCGTCGGCAGCATCGCCCGCGACAAAGAGGGAGAGGTCTACATCAAGGACCACTGCGTGGGCTGTGGCGGCTGCGCAAAGGCCTGCGAATTCGGTAATATTTCGATGGTGGTCGTGGGCGATAAGAAGGCAGCGAAACCGCAGCGAAAGGCGTCAAAATGTGACATCTGCCGCGGCTACGAAGCGCCCAACTGCGTCTACAACTGCCCCCAGGGCGCCATCGTGCGCATCGATCCGAACGAGTACTTCGACGAGCTCCAGCGCGGCGGCGCCGGCGGCCCCGACATCGTGGCCATGGCCAAGAGCTGATCGGTCTTCGTGCCGGTCTCCTGGAATCCCCTCTCGCTCTTTCGCCGGCGCATGGCCGTCGCCGAGACGCTGCCGTCGTTGACGCCGCTCTCGCCGTCGGGGCCGTCGGCGATCGGCGCCGCCGGCTTGTTCGAGACCGGGGCGCTGCGCCGTGACGCCCACCTCGACCAGCTGCGGGCGACGACCGCGCCGACGACGCTGCAAGACCTCAAGAGCAACGATCCCCGCGACCAGCGCGTCGTCTACAAGCAGGTCAGCGGCCGGCCCGTGCGCCTCAACCACGGCAGCATCATCGAAGGCAGCGTCGACTTCGGCGGCCTGCAGCCGAACTACGTCATCGACCTCACGCACCCGCGCTTGAAGCGCCTGCTCGGCGACGCCCGCGCCCTGCAAGACAAGCCCTTCGCCGACCGCTGCGCCGGCGTCGTCGCCCTCGTGCAGCGCACGCTCACCGAGGGCGCCTACGACGCACCCGCGTACCTCAAGCTGCTGGCCGATCACCGCGACGACCGCGTCAACATCACCCTCGGCGACTACCTCGCCACCGGCGCCGGCGTGTGCCGCGAGAACGCCCTGCTCACGCACCTCGCGCTGCTCGAGGCCGGCGTCGACAGCGAGTACCTCTATTGCGCAGCGACCCAGTCGGGCCGCGCCGAAGACCACGCCGTCGCCCTCGCCGTCGACGACCAGGGGCGCAAGGTCGTCGTCGACAGCTACAACCGCAACTTCCACGGCTTCTTGCTCGACGACCTGCTGAAGCCCGGCGGTTCAACGCCCCGCGACAAACGGTTGCCGTCGTCGTCGTCGTCGTCGTCGGCAGCAGCGCCGTCGATGTTCGGCTGCACGCTCAGCATCACGGCGCATCCGGTCTACTGGGTGCCGGTTCGCGCGTTGCGTGCACCGATTCTGCCGCCGATGCCGCCCATCGACGAGCTGCGCGACTTCCGCGTCGTGCGCCCCGCGCGGCGTTGACGGATTCCCGACGTATCATGATTGCGTCGGCGGCGACGTCTTGCAGCTGCGTGAATTCGGCACCGGCGAAAGCGAGCCGAGCTTCGTGCTCGACCGGAACTGATCGTCCATCGCGTTGATCGTCGACGACGGGACCGTGGGTTGGTGGCGATGATCAGTGGCTGGGTGCGGCGCGGACCAGAGGTTTGATCAATCCTCGTTCTTCGGCCATCGCGCGGCTCATGCGATAGGTATTCAGCTTCAAGCCGGTCTTGCTCAAGAGGCCACGCAGGCCCGCCAGGGTGCGGATGTAGAAGAGCACCTCGCGGGGCGGGGCCCAGAGCTTCACCTTGGGGTGGGCGAGGATGAATTGCAGGGCCTCGTCCTGGATCTTCCAGGCCGCGAAGTCCCAGTCCTCGTCGCGCAGCATGGGCGCCAGGATGATCTGGCACCACTCGTAGACGTCGTCGACGTCGACGCCCTTGTCCATGAAGCCCAGGCGATCGTAGGCCGCCTTCAGCGCGTCGACGTCGTGCCGCCACAAGGCAATGAGAAGCACGATCATATCGTCGCAAAACTGTTGCTCGTAGTCGCGCACGCAGCCGCAGTCGAGGATGCCGAGCGGGGGCGCGCCGTCGACCGCCGGCTCGCCGTCGAGCACCAGGAAGTTGCCCGGGTGGGGGTCGGCGTGCAGCACGTGGTTGCGGTGGATCGTCTGCAGAAAGACCTCGAGGAGGCGCTTGCCCTGCAGCTGCTTCTGGTCGTTCGGCGCGCTCTCGAGCCAGACCTCGATCTTCTGGCCCGCGAAGTACTCCATCACGAGCACGTTCTTGCGGCTGAGCTCGTGGACCGGCGTCGGCACACGGACGCCGGGCATGTCTTTCAAGATCATGTGGAATCGTTCAAGATTCGCGGCTTCTTTGAGGTAGTCGCTCTCGGCCTGGATGACCGCCGTGACCTCTTCCAGGTAGGCGTCGACGCGCTCCTTGGGCAGCTGGGCGCGGGCCAGCGTGAGCAGGCTGCCGAGGTTCTTCATGTCCGACGAGATGGTGCCGGCGATGCCCGGGTACTGCACCTTGACCGCCACCCACGGCTCGCCAGCGCCGGCGCGAAGGAGCGACCCGTCTTTGAGACGGGCCTTGTGCACCTGGCCGATGCTCGCCGCGCCGATGGGCGCCTCGCTGAAGTCGACGAAGACCGCGTCGAGGGGCTGGCCGATGGCTTCTTCGACGACCTGCTTCACCGTCGAAAACGGCATCGGCGGCGCCGAGTGCTGCAGCTTCTGGAGCTCTTCGATCATCTCCTTGGGCAGGAGCTCGGGGTCGGTGGCCATCATCTGGCCGATCTTCATGGCCGCGCCCTTGAGCTCGCCGAGGGTCTTTGTGATCTCGGTGGCCGACTTCATCTGCGAAATCTTTTCGGCCTTTTGTTGGGCCTCGTCGTCGCGAAAGGCCGAGGCCACGCGCTGCCCGAGGTGGCGCGCGGCGACCCCCGCCGTCAACGACGACATCTTTGCGAAGCGGGCGAAGCGAGAGGCGCTCGGCTGCTGTGACTGCGGCGCGCCTTTTTGCGCAGGGCCCGGGCGGCCCTCGAGCGGGTCACCTGCCACCACGCTGGCGGATCCCCTCGGCGGCGCACCCGTCGGCGGGGCGGTCGTTGGCTCATCAGGCGGGTCGGGCTCGCTCACGCCTCGTCGATAGCACCCGCCTCGGCCTTTTTTCTGCGGCGCCGGC
>JBKJNL010000214.1:0-3327 GCA_046593615.1 Myxococcota bacterium
GAATTCAACGTCAGCGCCGCCGAAGTCGACGAACAAGACAACCCCAACGGCGCCGTCCTCGGCTTCGTCAGCGTCGGCAACGACCGCCGCTACCTCGAAGGGCAGCTCACCGCGCTCGAGAACTACGTCGACCGCCTCGAGCTCTGCGAGATCGTCGACGGCGTCAAAGAGTTCACGGTCATCTGACTGTCAGATTCCAGTCACTTTTTCTTGAACAGCTCTTCGAGCTTTCTTTTGGCTTCGTCGGCGGCTGACGCCGGTGCCGAAGACGCCGGTGCGGGCTGCGCCGGCTGTGACGGCTTGCCGCCGAACATGGCGTCGAGCCGGGCCTTGGCCCGGGTCGCTTCGTCGTCGGCGGTGTCGTCGCCACGCGACTTCCAGTATTCGCAGAGGTTGCGGCGGTCTTTGACGGCGACGAACTCGGCCTGGTCTTCGCGGCACTGGTTCTCGACGTAGCGGTCGAAGAAGCGGCACGTCAGGCAGGCATGCAGGTCGGCCGAGCAGCCCTCGCACTCGGCGCGAAATGGCAGGAGGTCGCGGAAGCTCTGCTTCTTCTGGCAGGCGGGGCAGATGACGGTGATGTCCATGTGCTTCTCACAATGTCATGGGCGCGATTCGTCCGACACCCATTTCAGATACGCGGGCAGGCCGCCGACGACGGGCACAGCGACGACCTCGGGCACCTCATAGGGGTGCAAGGCCTTGATGCGGGCGGCGACGACATCGACGGCGCGAGCGGTCTTCATGATGCACAGCACCTCGCGGCCGCTCTCGATGGCGCCCTGCCAGCGATACAGGCTGTGGATCGGCGGGAGCACGTTCACGCAGGCCACGAGCCGCTCGTCGAGCAGCAAGCGGCCGATGCGCTCGGCGGTGGCCTCGTCGGGAAACGTGGCAAAGACGACGACGACGGCTTCTGCTTCTGCTCGGGGGTCCATGTCAGAGCGCCTCTTCGATGCGGGCATTCAGAGGCACCGCGCGCGTGCCGCCCCCTCGATCGCTGCGCCGATCCAAGGGCACCAGCAGCGAGCACGACGCCTGGAACCCGCGGGCCAGGGCGCAGGTCTCGACGGCGCCGGCGAACAACAACAGCGCGTCGGCCAGGCGCGAGCGGGTCGAGCCCTGCAGCCCGCCGAGCACCAGCTGCAGCGCCCGCCGCTCGTCGACGGGCAAGGCCCCCATCAGCGGCAGGCCGGCGGCTTCGACGACGTCGATGACCACGCCGACGAATTCGGAGAGGGTGGCGGCGAAGCGGACGTCGTCGGCCTTGGCATCGAGCAGCGGCGCACCGTCGGCGGACAGGTGCACGCACAACGAGATCAGGCCCGGCGCCCCAGGCAGAGACGTCGCGCGGTCGTCGTCGGGGGCGTCGCCAACGTCGGCAGCCACGGCAATGGCGATGGGCCGCGCCAGGTGCTTGCAAACCAGGGGGGCCGAGCGGCGTCGCAGCGCCGGCAGGCTGGCGGTGCGCGGCAACCGATCGGCCCAGGCGGGGGCGAAGCAGACGGCGACGTCGTCACGATCTGCCAGGGGAGCAAGCCATTGCACGACGTCCATGGCGAGAGGCTACCATCGGCCCACACGACGAGAAGTCGCAGGAGAGAGCCCGTTGACGTCGACGACACCGTTTTCCGCTGGCATCCCTGGCGGCAACTTCAAGAGCACCGCCGACAACGCCCCCGTCGTCGACTGCCCCGCGGCAAAGGCGGCGCGCGAGCCAACGCGCATCATCGTCTTGCGCACCGGCCAGGCCGTCAGCCGCGTCCACGCCCACTGCGGGCCTTTCTACCGGCTCTTCCAACGCTGCTTGAACGACGGCGAGACCAACGCCGACAAGCGCGTCGCCGTCGACGAGCTCGACATCACCTGCCGTCGCGCAGACGACGAGATGCCGCAGCTCTCGCGCTACCACGCGGCCATCATGACCGGCTCGCCCAGCTACGTCGGCGATGCCGAGCCCTGGATGCGCTGGGGCGTGAAGCTCATCAAAAAGCTCGTCGACGAAGACCTGCCGCTGCTGGCGGTGTGCTTCGGCCACCAGCTCATGGGCCTCGCCTACGGCGCCGACGTCGGCAAGAACCCGCGCGGACGCGAGATGGGCACCGTCGACGTCAGCCTGACCAACCACGCCGTCGTCGTCGACGACCCGCTGTGGTCGACCATGCCGCGCTCGTTCCAGGCGCAGTGCACGCACCGCGACGTGATCCGCTCGCCGGGCGAGCACCTTGTGGTGCTCGGCAAGGCGCCCCACGACGGCAACCACGTCGTCAAAGCCGGCCGACGACAGTGGGGCGTGCAGTTCCATCCCGAGTTCGACGACGACACCATGCGGCTGTACCTGCAGGTCCGCCGCGAGGTGCTTGACCAGGAGCTCGGGGCCCAGGCCTGCGACTCGCGCATCGCCAACGTCACTGTCACGAGCCAGGCGGCGACGCTGTTGCGTCGTTTCGCCAGCATCGCCCACGAGGAGGCAGAACGCCGTGGCTGATTCGATCGACTCCGAACCGTCTTTGCCGAAGGGCTCGCCCAACACCCGTGACGACGTCGTCGTCGGCGGCGTCCTGGAAAAAACCGTCGACCCCGGGCTCACGCCGGCGTTGTTGACCGGCAACCCCGACCGCTACGTCATCGACGCCGCCGACGGCACGCCGCTGGTCGCCCGCCGCTGGGAGGCCGGAACCGGACCGACCCTCGTGTTGTGCGACGGCCTCGGCTGCGACGGCTACGTCTGGCCCTACTTGCTGGCGCGTTTCGCCGGCGAGCGGCCCCTGTTCCACCTGCAGTGGCGCGGTCACGGCGAGAGCGCCGTGCCCCACGACCTCGACAGCGTTCGGCTGGGCGTCATCGTCGAAGACCTCTCGCGGGCCCTCGCCGTCTTCGGCATCAAAGACGTCATCCTGCTCGGTCACTCGATGGGAGTGCCCATCGCGCTCGAGGCCTGGCGGGCCCATGTGAAGGGTCGATTCCACGCCAGCATCCGCGGTCTCGGTCTCTTTTGTGGCGTCTTTGAAGACCCGATCAAAACGTGGCACGGCCCGTTCAGCACCGACGCGGCCCGCCCGGTGGGCAACGTCGTCATGAACCTCATTTTCGAACGCGGCTCGCAAGGAATCATCCGCCGCTGGCACCAGATGAATGGCATGTGGAAACGGCTGGTCACCAGCGATTTCGCCTACAACGCAACCGTGCACGGAGAGCTCAACCCGGCCTACGTGCAAGAGCGCGACTTCCGCCCGTACCTCGATCATCTGAGCCGCATGGACATGCGCGTCTTTGCCCGCCTCGCGCGCGACATGCACGAGCACAGCGCCCGCGACGTGCTGCCCA
>JBKJNL010000467.1:0-2840 GCA_046593615.1 Myxococcota bacterium
GAATTCAAAGAGGTTGGGGTCGCCGATGAGCTCTACTTCGCCCTCGCCTTCGCCCTCGCCTTCGCCGACGTTTCCTTCGCCTTCGCCTTCTCCCTCGCCTTCACCGACGCCGCCTTCACCTTCGCCTTCACCTTCGCCTTCGCTGCCTTCGCCTTCACCCTCGGCGAGGGGAACATCGGGGGCGCACGTCTGCGCATCGAGGTCGCAGACCTCGGCGGCGGCGCAGTCGCTGTCGATGTCGCAGGGCTCGCCGATCAATCCCAGGATGCGGCAGCCAGGCGCGAGAGGCAGCAGCAGCAGCAGCAGCGGCAACAGCAGATGCTTCATGGTGCGAGCCCCACAGCGAGAAGAACGCCGCCGGTGACGGCGACGGCGGTGCCGATCGCGGCGGCGCCGATCAGCGCGACACCGAGGTCGCGCTGGGCTTGATCGGAGCCCGGCTGCGCCTGCGACAGGCCGCTCTCGACGATGACGACGCCGACACCGCCACCGAGCAGCAGCAGCGCGCCGAGCCCGAGCGACGATCCGCCGGCCACGAGCAACGGCAGGTTCGACGACCCGGCCGGCGGCCCAGACGGCGGCGCCTCGTTCGCCGACCCGGCCGGCGGCGCCTCGCTCGACGAGGGCGACGCGGCGACGCCCTCCGGCGTGGACGCGTCCGGTCCGCGCAGCGAGAGGCGCTGGTGGCCAGCGACGACGGTGACGCTCTGCTGGGCGACGACGCGGCCGCCGCTGAGGGCTTGCACGTCACGCAAGCCGGCGGTGAGTGAGACCGGGGCCGGCAGCGGCAGCGTGCCGACGACGGCGCCGGCGATCTTGAGGGTGGCGCCGGCGGGTCCTTCGACCTCGAGGGTCGCCGTCGGGCGCAGCAGGCGATCGACGACCCGGTCGATGGTGGCGCCGCCATCCTGCGAGGGGTGGACGATGGGGCCGGCCGACACCGCGACGGCCCGGCGCCGCGTGACCTCGACGCGGGTGATGCGCAGCTGCAGCGTCGTGCCCTCGAGGATGGCGATGGGCGCAAAGACCTCGTCGACGCCGGCGATGACGCCCACGCGCACCAGGCAGGCGGCGTCTTCGAGGGAGCACGCCAGGCCCGCGCCGGCGGCGTCCGCGAGGACCGCGGCGGTGTCGTCGCGGCTGGTCAGGCCGTAGGTCGGGCGTCGGGCGGCCTTGCCTTCGTCGGTGGCGACTTCGGTCAGCAACGCCTCGCGCAGGCCGCTCTCGAGGTCGATGCGCAGCGTCGGCAGCAGGCCCGGGCCGTCGACGGGCAACACCAACGCCGTCAAGGCCGGCGTGGGCCCTGCGCCACGGGCAGCCCGTGCGGGTAGACCGACGAGAAGAAGGGGCGCCAGGAGGACAAACAGCTTGAGCATGACGATGTCGTGCTCGTTTATAGTCCGACCGTGGGCGACTTTGCCGATGACGTCGAAGCGGACTTTCCGCGGGCCTTTGGCAGCTACACGCTGCTGGCCTTGCTGGGCCAGGGCGGCATGGGCGAGGTCTTTCTCGCGGCCCGCGGCGGCATCGAAGGCATCTCCCGGCGCTGCGTGGTCAAGACGCTGAGGCCGGGCTTCTCCGACGATCGCGAGTACGTCGCCCGCTTCCTCGACGAGGCCCGCGTCGTCGCCCAGCTGCACCACCGGAACATCTGCCCGGTGTTCGACGTCGGCAAGGTGAAGCAGGCCGAAGGCGGTGCGCCCGACAAGTACTTCCTCGCCATGGAGTACATCGCCGGCCGCGATCTGAAGACCGTCGCCGAGCGGGCCCAGAAAAACGGCACGCCGCTGACACCGTCGCTGGCGCTGCACATCACCGTCGAGATGCTCGACGCCCTCGACTACGCCCACGCCCTCGCCGACCCCGTCAGCGGCGACGCCCTGCTGCTCGTGCACCGCGATGTCTCGCCCCACAACGTCATGATCGGCTTCGACGGCGACGTCCGCCTCATCGACTTCGGCCTCGCCGCCAGCACCTTGAAGGTCGAGCAGACCGCGCCCAACGTCGTCATGGGCAAGGTCGCCTACATGGCGCCCGAGCACATCTGTGGCGATCCCATCGACGCCCGCGCCGACCAGTACGCCGCGGCGGTGATGGCCACCGAGCTGCTGTTGGGCGCGCGCTTCTACGAAGGGCGCTCGATGCGCGACCTTTACGCGGTGGCCGCGTCGGGTGGCCACCGCCCCCAGGCTTTCCAGGAGCTCCCGGCGGGGCTGCGCGCGGTGCTCGACCGCGCGCTCGCGGCCCACGTCGGCGGCCGCTTTCCGACCTGCGGCGCCTTTCGCGAGGCCCTCGACGCCTGGCGCTTCGTGCACCAGCCGCGGGGCGAGAGCGCGGCCCTCAAAGAGCTGATGCGCGCGACCTTTGCCACAGACATCGCCGATGAGCGCGCCCTCGTGGCCCGCGCGGCGAGCAGAGCCGGCATGCCCGCAGCGAACCTGCTGTCGGCGTCGGTGCCGTCGCATGTGACGCGCACCGACGACACCGCCCGCGAGATCGCGGAGCCCACGCAGCGCAGCGTGCTGCCCGAGACCACCCAGCACACGCAATCGGCACAAGTGGCCCGCATGCTGCCTCCGCCGGCAGCAGCGCCGATCGCGTCGCGTCGCGTTCTGCTGATCGCGGCGGGCTTGGGCGCGCTCGCCGTGGCGGCCTTTGTCGTCGCCGCGGTCGCCTGGCCGACGCAAACCTCGACGAACGCGCAGACCTCGACGACGTCGACGAACCCGCCGAGCACGGTGTCTACGCCGATGCCCGCGCTGACGACGACGCCGACGCTGGCGCCCGACGCCGGCGTTGCTGACGCGCCGACCGTTGCGCTGGTGCCGATCGCGAAGCCG
>JBKJNL010000764.1:0-6985 GCA_046593615.1 Myxococcota bacterium
GTTGCAAAAGCAGGGTCGCGTCGTCGCAATGGCCGGAGACGGCGTCAACGACGCGCCCGCTTTGGCCGCCGCGGAAGTTGGTATTGCCATGGGCACCGGCACCGACGTCGCCATGGAGAGCGCTGCCGTCACGCTCGTGAGGGGCGACCTGCGCGGCATCGCCCGGGCCCGCGTCCTGAGCAAGAGGACCATGGCCAACATCCGGCAGAACCTGTTCTTCGCGTTCATCTACAACGCCGTCGGTGTCTCCATCGCCGCCGGCGTTCTCTACCCGTTCACCGGCCTGCTCCTGAGCCCGATGATCGCCGCGGCAGCGATGAGCTTCAGCTCGGTCTCTGTCGTCGGCAACGCTCTGCGGCTCCGCACGGCGTCGACGTAGGGACGACCGGTCCAAACGTCGGCGATGCGACGCCGGTGTCGGCGTGGACGACATCGAAGCCGCAGCGAAGTGACCGCAAGCCATGCCCGGCGTTCGACGCCGGTCACGGAGTGTTGCTTGCGTCTGTTGGGCTGGGCCGGTGGTGGTTGACTGCCGTCAGCTTGCGTTCAGCGCCGGAATTCCCAATGCCAGGGCTCGCTGCGCACGGTGTTGGCGAAGCCGAACTGGGCGCCGTTCTGCGCGAGCCAGCGGAAGGCGGCGCTGTTGCGCGAGTTGTTGGTCTGCACGTCGACGGCGATGCCGCTCTGGTGATTGGAGTAGCCCGGGCGAGCGGCCAGGTTGCCGGTGCCGTTCTGGTAGGCGCGGTAGAGCGAGCGCTGCTGCTCCATCGTCCGGAAAGAGCTGACGACGTTCAGGTTGACGCCATCGCCAAGGGCGGCCTCGCGCATGCGGTTGAAGGCGGTGGCGGCGTTGGCCTCAAGCACGCGACCGCCGCCGATGCTCTTGGTCTCGATCGAGGTGCGACGGCCGTTCACATAGGCGTCGGATCGGGACTGCGTGCTCCCGCTGGTCGACGGAGCATTGGCTGCGGCCGACGACGGCGTGGCGTCATGGCGGTGCGCACGAGAGAGGCCGCGCCGGGGGGTGGAGGCGTCGGTCAGGGCCGCGACGGTCTTGCCGAGAGCCGTGGGAGCGCGCAGCTCGCCGACGTTGACGCTCGACGTGCTGCCGTTCTTGTCGAAGTTGTCGAGCGCCCGAAAGGCCTTTTTGACCTCGGCGGCGCCCTCGAGCTTGCCGTTCTTGTCGAGGTCGGCGTGGGAGAGGGCGTGGGCCGTGGCTGCTCCCACACGGCCGTCGTCGCGGACCTTGGCGAGGTCGATGCCCTTGTCCTGGAAGCGACGGGAAAACTCGGCTGAAGTGAGCTTCGTCATGAAGAGATTGTCGGCGGCCAGCGCACCCCGTGTCTCCTCCCCTTGCCCGAGTGTCCGGCGATTCCACTGTGACGACGACGGTTACAGCCGATCGCTCGCTGTCGATCGGATGGTCCCGGGCGTCCCGTCATCGCTAGGCAGAGCGCAGGAGCTTCCACATGAACACCATCCACCTGTCTGCGACTCTTCTCGCCACCGCCCTCACCTTCGCCTGCTCGACGCCACGCGAGGATGCGGCGCGCACCCCCAACGACAACACCACCGCGTCCGGAGGAGCGATGCCTCCCGCCGATGCCCCGACGTCCCGGGCCGCCGAGACGCACACCGAGACGCACGCCGCCAGTCATGCTGACGTGAGCGGGCAGCCCTACGAGCTGCGCTTCTTCGACACGATGGCGATGCACCACAAGAGCGCGGTCGAGATGGCCAAGATGGCCGAGACCCAGGCGATGCACCCCGAGCTGAAGCAGCTCGCCGCCAAGATGCACAAGGACCAGGACAAGGAGATCGCCGAGATGCGCGCCCACCGCGAGCAGCACTACGCCGGCAAGCCCGAGGCGATGGATCATTCGATGCCGGGCATGACCTCGATGCCGCCGATGGACATGTCGAAGCTGAAGGCGGCCCAGGGCGCGGATTTCGACCGCGAGTTCATCGCGATGATGATCCCGCACCATCAGGCCGCCGTGATGATGTCCGAAGACGCCATGAGCAAATCGACGATGCCGATGGTGAAGCAGATGGCCGACAAGATGGCCGCGGCGCAGAAGCAGGAGATCGAGCAGCTGAAGAGTTGGCAGGCCTCTTGGTTCGGCAAAAACAGCAAGCACTGAGCAGCGTCACAGCATCGGCTCGGACCTGAAGCAGCAGCGGCCGAGTCGACGTCGTCGTGGGCCGCTGCTGTTTCGCCGTGAAGTCCGGCTGGCTCCAGGTCGTGAGGTCTACCCGGGGGTGCTCGACGACGCCAGGGCCGGCGCCCGGGACGAGCTCTCGGTCACGCCTGCGCGTCGGCGACGCGGGTCTGCGGCGGTCAGCGCTCGTCGGTGGGGCCGGCGACGGTGCCGGGCGGGTGTGTGTACCAGCCCGGGCCGCCGCCCCCGACGAGGCGGTCGCGCACCTTGAGCACGGTGAACATGCCGCCCATCTCCAGCGGGCCGAAGGGGCCCTTGCCCGTCATCATCGGGATCGTGTTTCTCGGTGCTCCCATCGCGTGCATGCCGCCCATGCCCGTCGAGCCCATCGGCATGTAGCCGGGGACGAGGGCGGCGACCTGTTCCGAGACGCCGCGCTGATCGACGCCGATCATGTTGGGCAGGTCGTGGCCCATGCCGTTCATCGTGTGGTGGCTCTTGTGGCAGTGCAGCGGCCAGTCGCCGGGCTCGTCGGCGGTGAAGTCCACCGTGCGGGTCGTGCCGGGCGGCACGTTCACCGTCGTCTCCGGGAATTGCGCCGAGTGCGGCACCTGGCCGCCGTCGGTGCCGCTCATGAAGAACGAGTGCCCATGCAGGTGCATCGGGTGGCTGTCCATGGTGACGTTGGCGAAGCGCAGGCGGACCCGATCGTTGCGCTCGACCAGCAGCGGCGCCGTCGCCGGGAACGTCCTGCCGTTGAACGTGAAGTGCGAGAAGTCGAGCATCACGCTCGGGTCGGGCACCGACGTCCCGGGCTTGATGGCCCACTCGTGCAGGAAGATCGCGAAGTCGCGATCGATGGGCTCGGGCTTCTTCGGGTGGATGATGAAGAACCCCATCAAGCCCATGGCCATCTGCACCATCTCGTCAGAGTGCGGGTGGTACATCTGCGTGCCGTGCTGCTTGAGCGTGAACTCGTAGGCAAAGGTCTCGCCGGGCGGGATGTGCCGTTGGGTGAGTCCGCCGACGCCATCCATGCCGTTGGGCAAACGCAGGCCGTGCCAGTGCACCGCCGTCGGCTCCGGCAGCTTGTTGGTCACGAGGATGCGGACGCGGTCGCCTTCGACGGCCTCGATGGTCGGTCCCGGCGTCGTGCCGTTGTAGCCCCAGGCGTCGACGACGAGGCCGGGCGCGAACTCCTGGCGCACTGGCTCGGCCGTGAGGCGGAACACCTTGACCCCGCCTTGCATCGTGAACGGCAGCGAGCTGCCGCCAGGCGTCAGGGTGCGGCCCACGCGTGATCCGTGAGCCCCGCCAGATCGAGCGTGGGCCGGTGATCCCGGGCCCGAGCGGCCCTGGAGCGGGAAACCCGGGCTCGCGTGGCCGGGCTGTGAACGGGCGAGCACGGCGGCGCCGGCGACCACGGTGGGGGCACCGAGCAGGATGTCTCTTCTGCTGACCATGGGACCTCAGGGGCTCTGGTGGTTCTCGTGCAAAGAATGTTCTGGCGAAGCAGGAGGCGCACCCGACGGCGGAGGCGGAGTGGCCGGCTCCGGCTCCGGCATGTCCATGGGCATGGTCATCGGCGGCATCGCAGGCGTCGTCGTCGTCGTCGGCGTCGTCGCAGGCGGCGGTGGCGGTGCTTCGACGTACGGGAGCTGGCGGCCGATCAAGCGCTCGAGCCTGGCGCGCGCGTCCCAGTAGCCGCGGCGGGCAAGGACCTCCTCCCGTTGGGCTTCGAGCTGCTCTTCGCGGGCGCGCAGCAGGTCGAACACCCCGATGGTCATGCGCTGGTAATGCAACAGCGACAGCGCGACGATCTGCGCGCGCGCGGGCAACAGCGAGCGACGCAGGTAGTCGACGGTGGCGCGCGCGGTGCGCACCTCGGCGCTGGCGCCGCGGACCCGCGAGCGGACGTCGACGGCGAGGGCGGCCACGCGGCTCTGGGCGGCGCGCTGCTCGGCCTCGAGCCGGGCGCGGCGGGCCTGACCCCAGTCGAAGATCGGCACCGCGAGCCGCATCGTCGGCCCGATCGAGAAGTCGCCGTCGTCGCTCTCGAGGCTGGCGCCCGCGTCGAGATCGATGAAGGGAACCAACCACGGAGCAGCCAGGGCCAGCCGCTGGTCGGCGATGTCGAGGCTCCCCTGCCCGGCAGCGAGATCCAGGCGGTCGGCGACGGCGCTGGCCTCGAGGTCGTCGAACGACACGTCGGCCAGCGGGATGTCGGGCAACACGGCCGGTGTCCGCCAGGTCAGGTCATCGCCGAACAAGCCCATGGCCCGGTTGAGGGCTTCGCGCGACTGCACCAGCGCGGCTTCAGCGCGGGCCACGTTCAGCCGGGCTTCGATGGCCGCGGCGGTGCGGGTGGCAAAGAACAAATCGTTCTCGGCGCCGACGGCGCGCTGGCGCTCGGCAAGGGCGGCGGCGACCTCGGCGGCGCTCGCCTGGACCCGCTCAAGGCCCAGCAGCTCGGTCGCCGCGACGTGCTCGACATAGGCCTGCTTGACGACCGCGATGCGCGCGAGGACCGCGTCGGCGACGCGCAGCTCCACGATCTCGCGCTCGCGCCCGGCCAGCTTGATGCGCCAGGGCATCAAGATGACGCCGACGACGTCGCCGACGATGCTGGCGTCGACGTCGAGGCCGCCGCCCACGCTGCCGAAGCGCACGCCGGCCTCGATCTCCGGGTTCGGCGGCAGCCAGGTCTGCAGGAGGTTCGCCTGGGCAATCGCGACGTCTTCGTAGAGCACCTGCAGGTCGGGGCTCTTCAACAGCGCCACCTGCACCGCGGCGTTGACGTCGAGCTCATCGGCCAGCAGGCGCCGCGCCGCGGCGTCGACCTCGTCGTCGGTGGCCTTTTGGTCGCCGCGCCAGCGCGCGGTCTGCCCGGCTCGCTCGCGGGTGAGCTTCTCGACCTCGGAGAAGCCCTCGCCGTCGCCGAAGCTCGCGCAGCCCCCGGTCACGAGCAACGCGGCGGCTGCGCCGATGACGAGGCCTGCCGCAGATCTCATGGCGCCTCCGTGCCGGCGTCGGTGAGCGAGCCGCCCTGCAGAGCCGAGGGGATCGGGTGCTCCGGCGGCGTCGTCGTCAGCGGGCTCGCCGGATCCTGCGAACCGGATGGCGCCTTTGCCTTCGTCTTGGTCGTCGTCGTCGTCTTGACCTGCAACGGCGACGCCGAGGGGTCGCCGTTCATCGGCGCCGCCGGCGGCGCTGATGTCGTCGTCGATGGCGCTGTCTGAGTCGGCGGCATCGCGCCCATGTCGTGGGCACCCGTTGGCATCGGGGCAGGATTCTTGCCGTTGGTCTTGCCTTTCGCGGTGGGCATTCCGGGCATCCCGGCCATGTCGTGCGGGGCGCCGCCGGGCGTGTCGTGTCCGCTCGCGGCCCCACTCGTCGCGTCGTGCCCACCGCCTCCGCTGTTTCCGTCGGCGTCGCCGGTGGTCGTTGCCCCGCCGCCGTGGTGCTCGGCCGGCGCGCCCTCCGACCCCGATCCCTTCATGTCCATGCCCTTCATGTCCCCCATGCCCTTCATGTCCTTCGTGTCCTTGGGCTTGGCGCCATGGTGATCGGACGCCCCCTCGCCGGGTGCTGCGTCATGACCACCGGCGCCGCCATCCCGCGCCTTCATGCCGAGCCCGAATCCAAAGACCAGCTGGTGGCCGATGAACCCCTGCGCGCCCGTGGCCGCCACGAGAACGACGACCAGGACGAGATAGACCGGGCCGACGTGCTCGCGGCGCCGCAGCCGCCACCGCCACACCGAGAGCGCGATGAGGCTCGCGAGCAGGGCGAGGCCCAGGCGCATGTGCACGTGCACGAGATCGACGTGCGTGTCGCCGAGGCTCTCCATGTCGTAGAGCCCGGCCATGACGGCGACGTTGGCGCCCGCCGTCGCCGCGAGCAGCGCGAACAAGCCCATCGATCGCCAGAGCACATCTTTGCGCCAGGCGCCGACGATATCGGCGCCGGCCGCCGCGAAGAGCAGCGCGATGGGGAAGTGGACGAGGGCCGGGTGGATCGGGGACATGGGACCTCGCGTGGGCGGCGAGGCCTTATGAACGACCCGAGACGCGGCAAGAGTGATGGGTTTGGTTACAGGGCTCGTTGCGCTCGACGTCGTGGGGCGCTGTCGTCGTCAAATCGATTCGCAGTCGGCGAATCGCGGCCGGCTGGGGCATCAGCCGACCGCGAGATTTCTTCTGCGCGCTCTGCCCACGCGCGAGCGACCTCAACGTCAGCCGCGACGTCAGCCGCGGCGCTTGCGGCGCCAGCCGGCCAGCGCCAACACGCCGACGACGGGCCAGATCCCGGCGCTGCCGTTGCCTTGCGTGCAACCGCCACAGCCGGAGCCGCCGGCGAGCTTGAGGTCGGCGTCGCTCTCTTCGACGGCCTCGGCGCAGACGACGGCGATGGTGTAGCTGCCGGCGTCGGCATCGTCGGGGACGACGCCGACGGCGATGGGCTCGCCGTCGCCGGTGAACGCGACGTCGTCGTTGCCGTTGCCGAGCACGTCGCGCAGCAGCGGTCCGTGCGTTGCCACCATGCCCACGCGGCCGGCAGCATTGCCGGTGACGGTCACGGTGACCTTGACCCCGGCCGGCGCCGCCACGCTGAACCAATCGGCGTCCGAGGCTTCGAGCGACCGCGATTCGCCACAGGCGAGGGGGCTCGCAACGTCGAGCGTGTCGTCGTCTTCGTCGTCGATCACGAGGGCGCCCGGCAGGAGCGAGATGGTGCGCCCTTCGGTCTCGATCACGTTGCCGACCACATCGGTGGCCCGGACGCTGAACGAGCGCGATCCCTCTCCGACCTGGAGCCGCCAG
>JBKJNL010000812.1:0-5477 GCA_046593615.1 Myxococcota bacterium
CGCCCGCGCCGCGCGCGACGTCGAGCTCGTCGGCGACGCCCTCGAGGTCAGCAGCGACGAGACCATCGCCCTCGTCGACGTCGTCCAACCCAACGGGACCGGCGGCCTGAGCAGCGAGACGAGCATCCCGGCGTTCTTCAACGGCACCTATTCGATCGTCGTCCTGGATCGCGCCGGCAACCCGTCGCCGGCCACCAGCATCGACGTGACGCTGCCGAGCGGGCCGGCCAACAACGGCGGCTGCTCGGCCACACCGGCATCGCCCTCGTCGCCCTCGGCGCCCTCGTCGCTGTTGGCGCTCGCGCTGCTGCTTTGGGGACGGCGACGTTTTTCTTCCACTGGCGCTTGACCGTGGCCCGCGAGATCTACGTCTCCACCGACATCGAAGCCGACGGCCCCATCCCCGGCCCGCACTCGATGCTGTCGTTCGGCTCCGTCGCCTATGACGACGAGGGCGTCGAGCTCGGATCGTTTTCGCGCAACCTCGAGACGCTGCCCGGCGCTGCCGGCCACCCCGACACCATGAAGTGGTGGTCGGGCCAGCCCCTGGCCTGGGCCGCGTGCCGCAAGGACCCCGAGGCGCCGTCGACGGCGCTTCGGGCCTACGTCGACTGGGTCGAGGCCCTGCCGGGCAAGCCGGTGTTCGTCGGCTACCCCGTCTGCTTCGATTTCTTGTTCGTGCATTGGTACCTGCACCGCTTCGTCGGCAAGAGCCCGTTTTCGCACTCGGCGCTCGACATGAAGACGCTGGCGATGACGCTGCTCGGCGAGCCGTGGCGCTACCGCGACGCCACGAAGCGCAACATGCCGCGCAGCTGGTTTCCCGAGACCACGCACAGCCACGTCGCCCTCGACGACGCCCGCGAGCAGGGCCTGCTGTTCCTGTCGATGATGAAGCAGCTGCGCGGCGGCTGACCGCTTCGTCGTCGTCGTCGTCATCGTTGTTGTTGGCGGCGGCGGCGGCGGCGGGCGGCGCACAAAAAGAACGGGCTGCAAAAAAAAACGGGCCGTGAGGCCCGCCGTTCTTCGTTTTGCTCTCGTGCGACTCAGCCCTCAGCGGGCGGGGTCGACGTGGGCGGGGTCTCGTCGGCGCCGGCCGCGACCGCCTCGGTCTTTGGCTTCCTGGCCCGCGGGGCCCGCGGCTTGCGCTTGGGCGCGCCATCTTCGGGAACGGCAACGGCTTCGGGCTCGCCGGCGTCGTCGTCGGGGATGGCCTCGATCGCGATGGCGGCGTCGGTGACGGGGTCGACGACGATGGCGGCGGCCGGCGCGCGGCTGACCGGCACCGGGGCGCTCATCTCATCGCCCTGCTGGCCCTTGAAGGCCGCCCAGGCGGCGTCTTCTTCGGAGGCAACCGGATCGGCATGCCGATCGTTCTTGCGATCGTTGTTGTTGCGGTCGGCGTTCCGATCAGCATTCCGATCGGCGCTTCGGTCGGCGTTCCGATCAGCGTTGCGGTCGGCGTTCCGGTCAGACGGGGCGGCGACCGCGTTGGCAGCGCCGTCGTCTTCGTCGTCGTCACCGTCGTCGTCACCGCCAGCGCCGTCGGCGCCGTCTTGCATCGACTGCTCGGGGCCGCCTTCGACGCCACCTTCGCCCGCGCCCTTCTTGCGGCGGCGCCGACGACGACGGCGCTTCTTGCCACCTTCACCGTTCTGCGCCGCAGCGACCTCGCCGGGCGCCGGAGCGGGGGCCTCGGCTTCGGCGAGCGAGATCTCGGGAGCCTTGCCGAACAGGGCTTCGGTGAGGGGGTCGTCGTAGTGGGCGGGCTGTTCGACGGTGGGCGTGCTGCGGGGCACCGGCGGCCGATCGTCGTCGTCGCGGCCGCCGCGGTTGCGGTCGTTGCGCTCGTGGCGCTCACGGCCACCGGAGTCGCCTTCGCCGCCGCCGCCGCCGGCGGGCTCGACCTCGCCGTTGGCGATGCGCTCGGCGGCGAGGCGGTCGCGCTCGGCTTCTTCGACGGCGTCGCGGGCGTCGGCTTCGAGGATGGCCACTTCGTCGTGCAGGAACGTCGGCGTCGGCCCGATCGACGGCGGGGGCACGGTCTGGCCACCAAAGCCGTTGCCACCACCGCCGTAGTTGGCGGCGGGAGCTTCGTTGTTGCGACCGCCACGACGACGGCTGCGGCCGCCGCGCTCGAGGCGCGGATCGCGCACGCTGGGAGCGGCGTCGAGGCCGGCGCGTCCGCGGCGTTCTTCGTCGTAGCGGATCTCGTTGCCCTGCAAGCGGGCGTCGGCCAGCACGTCGACGGCAATCTGGTGCTCGTCGCCGAGCTCGAGCAGCTCGCGGCGCTTGGTGTTGGCCAGGATGTTGGCGACCTCGACGGGCAGGCGCACCGTGAGCCGGGCCAGGTTGACGGCGTTCTTGCTGACCTTGTTGGAGATCTCGCGCAGGGCGCGCACGGCGAGGCCGCGGGGATCGCGCACGAGGCCCGTGCCCACGCAGTGGGGGCACGGCGTGTGGCTGACGAGGCGGTGGGCCTGGCGCAGACGCTGGCGCGTGATCTCGAGCGTGCCGTTTTCAGAGATGCGGCCGATCTTGACGCGGGCCTTGTCGTCTTTCATCGACTCGCGGATGGCGCGCTCGACGTCACGATCATGGCGGCGGTTCACCATGTCGATGAAGTCGACGACGATGATGCCGCCCATGTCGCGCAGGCGCAGCTGGCGCCCGACCTCGCGGGCGGCCTCGAGGTTGGTCTTGTAGACCGTGGCCTCGTGGTCGGCTTCGCGGGTCGAGCGGCCGGAGTTGACGTCGATGGCGACGAGGGCTTCGGTCTGGTCGATGACGAGGGCGCCGCCCGATGGCAGCTTCACCTGCCGCTCGAACAGCTCTTCGATCTCGCCTTCGATGCCGTACTTTTCAAAGATCGGCTGCTTGCTGGCGTGCAGCTCGAGCAGGTCGTTGGCCTCGGGGCCACGCTCTTCGAAGTAGCTCTTGAGCTCTTCGTACTCATCTTCGTTGTCGATGATGATCTTGCTGATGTCGGGCGCGAGGTAGTCGCGGATCGTGCGCACGATCAGGTCGGGCTCGCGGTAGAGCAGCGTCGGCGCGCGGCCGAGCTGGGCCCCGCGATCGATGGTCTCCCAGACCTTCGCGAGCGACTTGAGGTCGCGGTAGAGGTCGATGCGCGGGCGCGACACGCCGGCGGTGCGGATGATGACCGCCATGCCGTCGGGCACCTCGAGGTGGTTCAGGATCTCGCGGGCCCGGCGACGCGCGTGCTCGTCGTCGACCTTGCGCGACACGCCACCGCCGGCCTCGTCGGAGTGCATGAGCACCACGTAGCGGCCGGGCAGCGAGAGGTAGGTCGTGACGGCGGCGCCTTTGTTGCCGATCTCGTCTTTGGTGACCTGAACGACGATCTCTTGCCCGCGCTTGAGCACGTCGGAGATCTTTGCCCGACGCTTGCCGCCATGGTCGGAGCGCAGCTCGGCCGGGTAGAGCGCGGGTCGCACTTCAGAGAGCGCCAGAAAGGCTTGTTTGTCGTCGCCGAATTCGATGAAGGCGGCTTCGAGGGAGTCTTCTACGTTGGCGACGATGCCTTTGTAGATGTTGCCCTTGTGCTTGGTGCGGGCCTGGTTTTCGATGTCGAGGTCGAGGAGGCGGCCGTGCTGGCCGCCCTCAAGGATCGCGACGCGAATCTCTTCCGAGGCGCTCGCGTTGATGATCATCTGCTTGGTCATGGGGGACTTTCTGCGACGTCATCGGGATCGCGATGGACCCCGTGACCGACGCAAGTGAGCTGCTGCAGCTCCGTCCGCCGTTGCCAGACCCGACCCGCAAAGGGTCCTTTCCGCGCAGGTTCAGCAGGTTGAGCTGCGACGACGGACGACGCACGACGACCGCGCCGCCAACCCCATGCAGGGTGGCGGTGGCTCGTCGTTCGTTCGTGCTCGTGGTCATCAGCGCAGGTCCCGCGCGCGGAGAGGTCAGACAAAGGCGGGTGACGCATCGAGCTCGCGGGGGCTTCCGTCACTTCGGAAAGGACGGGGACCCCTGGGAGCTCCCGTGGAAGCAGCATTCCGTCACCCTGGGGGTATCGGATTGCCACTCGACCACGCGCTCTCCTCAAACAAGGAGGGCGTCGACCGGAGCCTTCGTTGGTTGCGCCTGCCCGACATCGATGCCGGTCGGTTCGCAACCGAGAAGTTGGACATCGCCTACCACCGAGTGACGGCCCCAACAACGCCGATCGTATTTCTCGTGCATCTTTGCAGGCTTGTGCACGGGAGCGACGGCCGGGCGACGGCGCAGTAGACAGCCGCGATGCGCATCGTGTTCGGCGAGGCCTTTGACGACGGCGCCTGGCCGGGGCCGCTGGGGGGCACTGCCAAGAGCGCCGTCCTCGACGAAATGTGGGTCGGGGTGCAGGGGCTGACGGACCTGCTCGAGGTGCGCCTGGGGCTCTTGGCCCTCGATCCGCCGACGCAGGCCGAGCGCGCCGCGCATCTCGCGCGGCAGCTCCGGTCGCTGCAGTCCGCAACGTCTGCTTCGTCGTCTGCTTCGTCGTCTGCTTCGTCGTCGTCGTCGTCACCGTCGGCGGCCGGGGCGCCGTGGGACCGCTCGCTGGCGGTCGATCCCCTGGCCACGGCGCGCGCGCTGTTGCGCACGCGCGACGCGCTCGTCGAGGTCGGCGTCCCCTTCGGCGAGGCCACCACCTTTGACGCCGCGCGCCTGCCCGAGCGGCTGGCGCGCATCCACGAGGCCACCCGCGGCGCCCTGCCCGGTCGCGTCGATCGCACCCGCGCGGTCATCGAGCTCCTTGATCAAGGCGCGCGCTCGCGCGTCACCGACGTCGCTGTGGTCGGCGACACCGCGGCCCTGCCGCCGCTGACGCGGGCCTTGTTGGTGGCCCTGCACAAGGGCGGCGTCTCCGTCGCCCCGCAGGCGCTGCCCGCGCCGCCGGCGCCGGGGCCCGGCGACGACACCGACCTGTCGCGGGCCCGCCGTGGCGGCGCGTTCACCGGCGACGGCACGCTGCTGTTGCTGCGCCCCGACGACGCTGCCTCCGCTGCCGACGAGGTCGCCGCGTTTCTCGTCGACCACGACGCCGTCGTCATCGGCGCCGACGACGCCCTCGACGAAGCCCTGCACCGACGGGGGTCGGCCACCCTCGGCATCGCCGGCGCCACCGGCAACGACGCGCTGCTGGCCTTGCTGCCGCTGGTGGTCGCCGTCGCCGCCGAGCACCCCGATCCCGAGCGGCTCTACGAGCTGTGCGCGCTGCCGCTGTCGCCGGTGCCGCGCGACGTCGCCCACCTCGTGCGCCGCGCGCTGTTGAAGAGCCCGAGCGCGCGGGCTCCCGAGGTGCGGGCCGCGGTCGAAAAAGGACTGGCCACGCTGCTGGCCCGCGTCGCCGCCGACGTCGGCGATGACGCTGCGTTGTTGCGCCTGCAAAAATTGCGGGTCCGCCTGCTCGAGCTCGTGCCCGCCTGGACGTCCGACAACGTGACGACGTCGTTGTCGACGCCGCT
>JBKJNL010000944.1:0-2829 GCA_046593615.1 Myxococcota bacterium
CCGCTGTCGACGCGGCCGCCGCCGCCGCTGCCCCCGCCGCTGCTGACGCCGGCCACCAGAGAAGCAACGCCCTGCACGACGCCGCCGCTGTCGTAGACGACGACGACGGCGCCGTCGCTGCCGAGGGTGACTTCGGCGTCGGCGGTGCCCTGCTGGCGATCGAGCAGTGAAGTGCCGGCGTCGTAGAAGCGCTGCAGGCCGGCGCCGGCGTCGGCCAGCACCACGATCTCGTCGACGAGCACGACGCCATCGCGCAGAAACAGGCTGTTGCTGTCCTTGGGACCGGGCTCGCCGGGCACGGCCCACGAGCGCGCCACGGCGAGGGTGGCGGCGTCGAGGACGGCGACGGTCGAGCCGGCGCGGTCAAGCTCGAGGTCGCCGAACACCGTGCCGACCAGTTGGAAGTCGGCAAAGAAGACGACCTGGTCGCCCAGGAGCTCGAGCTCGACGGTGCGCAGTCCGATGAACTGGTTGACGTCGGTGACCTGGATGCCGGACGCGCCGACGCCAACGACGTCGACGGCGCCGGTGACGGCGCTCTGGTGGAACCGCGCGAAGCCGAATTCGCCGCTGCGGCCGCCGGGGGCCGGGGCGGGCAGCTCGAGGGCGCCGATGAAGGTCGGCGGCGGAACCTGGAAGAACGCCGCGCCGTAGACAAAGGCCAGCACCGCGTCGTCGCCCTCGGCGTCGACGACCACGTCGATGTCGTCGATGACGGCGTCGGCGGGGTTCTCGAACAGCTCGGCGCTGGTCAGGTCGGGCGAGAGCCGGATCAAGAACAGATGGCGCTGGTTCTCGACGCCAAAGTTGACGTCGCCAGCGGGGAGCTTCAGGCGCCCCACGCTGGTGACGAGGCCCGCGAGCCAGACCGCGCCGTCGGCGGCGACCACGGCGTCGTCGACGCGCAGCTCGACCGCGGCGTCGCTGGGTTGCACGGCTTCGAGGGTGACGGCGGTCTGGCACACGCCCTGGCGGTCGAGCACGGCGAGCAGCGCGTGGCCGCTGCCGGCGGCGTCGCCGTCGAGCCGCGCCTCGCAGCGCTGGCCATCGTTGCCGACGACGAGGGGGGTGCCGCCGAGGTTGCCCTGGCGGGCGAGCACGACCGAGGTGCCATCGGGGCGCGCCAACACGGTCGGCGGCAGGGTGCCGCCTTCGTTTTCGTCGCGCAGCTCGGCCAACCAGGCGTCGCCGAGGTCATCGCCGAGCAGGCAAAAGGCGCCCGTCGAGAGCAGCTCGCAGTCGACGTCGTTCCAGCCCGAGGTCGTCTGCACCACACAGTTCTCGCCGCCGTCGCCGTCGGGGGCGGGGTCGGCGAAGGGCGCGAAGCCCAGCAGCAGGTTGTTTTCGTCGACGAAGCGGCCCTCGTCGACGGCGTCGTTGGCGCCGATGACGAAGCCTTCGCCGGTGGGGCTGAACAAGCCGGCGTCGTCGATGGCGGCGACGTCGAGCAGGGCTTGCACCTCGACGTCGTCGCGCGGGGTCACCGGCGCGCACAGGGGCGTCGAGCCGCGCTGCGGCGCCAGCGAGACGCCGAGGCAGCGGCCATCGACCAGAATCGCGGCGTGGACGCCGTCGGCGACGCCCCTGGTCGCGGCCGGGCAGTCGAGCAGGCAGCCGCCTCCGGCGTCGTCGGCGCCGGTGCAGCCGCTGCCGTCGATGCCGCCGCCGTCGCATTCTTCGCCGTCGTCTTTGACGCCGTTGCCGCAGATGGCACCGACGGTGGTCGGCCGGGCGCACAGCGCGGGCACCGGTGCCGCGTCGCTGCACGACACGGTGAACCACAGGCCGGCCCGCTGGACGAAGCAGGCTTCGCCGGCCTCGAGGCCGCTGTCGAAGAACGACAGCGGGGCCGCGTAGCCGAGGGCGTTGCCGTCGCCGTCGACGAAGGTCTCGTCGGCCAGACGCCGGGCCGAGAGCAGCACGCTGGCGTCGCCGCTGTCGCGCCGCAGGGCCACCAGCTCTTCGAGGGAGCCGGGCACCGACGGAACACCGCCGACCGCGGCGCAGGCGGCGGCGGCGTTGTCGCCGGTGGTGGCCGCCGACAGCTGGTGGCAGAGACCGCCGCCGGAGAAGCCCGGGCAGGGCGCTTCGAGCTCGCCTTCGCCTTCGCCCTCGCCCTCGCCTTCACCTTCATTGCCGCCGACGATCTGTGCGTCGCACACGCCGTCGCCGTCGGCGTCGACGCCGAGGCACAGGCCGAGGCAAGCGGGCTCCTGCGGATCGGGCACTTCGTCGGCGTCGTCGTTGCAGTCGAATTCGACGCCGTCGATGTCGCAGACGTCGTCGGCGGTGGCGCAGGCGGCGACGCAGCCGGCGAGGTCGTCGACGGCGATGCTCTTGCGTCCATCGCCATCGCGGTCGCGCGAGCCGGTGCCGCAGACGTCGGCGCTGCCGCGCTTGTCGAGGACGACGCGCCAGACGACGACGCCGCCGGGGCCATCGGGCGAAGCCGAGCTGATGGCCCGCAGGAAGCCGCGTCGGGTGACGTTGTCTTGCTGGTCGGTAACCACGACGTCGTAGAGGTCGACGGGCAGGTTGACGACGACGTCGGCGCCGACGGCCACCTCCTGGCTGACCACCACGTCGGCGCTGTTGCTGCTGCGGCTTACGGTCAACGTGACTTCTTCATCGGCGCCGCCGTCGACGACGAAGCGCACCTGCACGGGCTGGGGTGCGGTGGGCAGGGGCGTGGCCACGAGGGTGCCGACGTCGACGGTGAGGTCGAGCACTTCCACGGGCAGCTCGATGCCATAGGCGTCGCCGTCGACGTCGCCGACCACGAACAGGTGCACGGCGCCGGGCGACACGCCGGGCAGCGTGAAGCGGCCG
>JBKJNL010000981.1:0-4181 GCA_046593615.1 Myxococcota bacterium
CGCTGGTGCGCTCGGTGTTCGACGAGCGCTGTCCCATCGCCGACCTGCGCGACGTGCCCGAGCCCTTCGCCAACGCGCCGCCCGACGTGCTCGAAGAGCTCGCCGAGGTCTGCGGACTGGCCCAGCTGATGGCCGCCATCAACGGCGACTTCCACATCGGCGTCATCACCACCGACGTCGGCAACTGCGACGAGCGCTTGGCCGCAGCCCAGGATCCCGACTCGCTGCACACCCCCACCACCATGCGCGGCTGCCTGCAGGGCGCGGCCGACGACGACGGCCACAAGTTCCTGACCCGCGACGACGACGTGCTCGGCGGCGTGCAGCAGGCCATGCTCGGCGTCGGCACCTACGGCAGCTCGTTCGAGCGGGGCCTGGATGCCATGAAGATCTTTCTCGACCCCCAGAGCCGCCGCGCCCCCGGCTGCGAGAACGACCTCGACGGCTTCCTCCGCAAAGACGGGCAGCTGCTGGTCATCTTTGTCGGCGACGAAGACGACTGCAGCCACGCCGACGGCGCCTACGGATTCGACGACGAGCTCGACAACGAGCCCGAGAGTTGCGGCGACTTCCCCGAGCTGTTCTTCCAGGGCGCGCCGGTGGACTGCTACGAAAAGCGCGAGCTGCTGGCCCCCGTCGACGATTACGCAAAATTCCTGCGGGGCCTGACCGATCAGGGCCGCACCACCGGCGTCTACGTCGGCGTCGTCGGCGGCCTCGTCGAAGCGGTCGGCAGCGACGGCGGCGGCTTCGTCCCCGGCGGCTGCGCCCCCGGCGACGAGGGCGCGGTCGAGGCCCTGTGCACGCCGACCTTTGGCAACTCGCAGACTTGCGATGAGAGCCAGAGCTGCTGCTTCGCCGACGCCGCCTTTCGCTACGCCGAGCTGGCCGCCGCGGTGAACAGCGCGCCGCTGATGGGCTCGATCTGCGCGCCCGATTTCCGCGGGCCGCTGCTGCCGATCTTTTTTCGCAGCGACCTCGAAGACGAAGACGTCGTCGTGGAACCGTGAGCTGACCGAGCGCGGGCTCGCAGTTTGAAGAGGGGGGGCTGACGACGGCGGTTTGAAGATGAACGGCGCGCGTGGAACCATCGGGCCATGCGCGCTTCTCTCGTTGTCACCGTCGCCGCTTCGCTCTTGCTCGGCACCGCCGTCGTCGCCGGCGCGGCGCCCCCTTCTGCTGTGAGAAGGGCCGCGAGCATCGTCGAAGCCTGGACCCGCCTGCCCGACACCGGCAGCGCGTGCGGCGACGACCTCATCTTCGACTACGGCAAAGACGGCGGCATGCGGAACTTCTTCTGCCGCGCCCTCACCGTGTACTCGTGGAAGACCTTTCTGGCGTCGGCGCCGCGCGCGCCGTTTCGCAAGGGCCCGCACAAGAACGGCAAGCTCAACCTCAAGGCCGAGCGCGACTTCGGCCGCTACGATCCGGCGTTTGTCACCTGGGCGACGACGGCGTTGATCCCCGCGGCTGGCGACGAGGCCCTGCGCGCCGCCACGCAGCCCGTCTACGATCAGCAGGTCCGCGAGCTGGCCCACGTCTACTTCCTCGTCGACCAGGCTTTGTCGGCCGATGCGAAGTGGGTCGAGCGCGAGCGCCAGCGCTACCTCGTGTCGATGGACAAGAAGGGCGGCGGCTGGGACGTCTGGGAGATCACCGACGCCTACCACTCGGTTCTCGGCACGCCCGAGCAAGACTGGGGCGGCCACGATCCCAACCACGTGCGCAGCGCCGTCATGTGGTGGTTGCGCCGCCACCACGACGAGACCGCGGCCCTGTGGCGCGTCGGCCTCGTGCGGTTGTTGACCACCTACGACGCGCAGTGGCTGCGCGAGCAGACGACGGAAAAGGCGACGAAAAAGAAACCGACGACGACGCTGCCCGCGCCGCCCTCGGAGCCGGAGACGCCCGAGTACCACTGACCTGATCCCCTGATCCGACCCGGTCGACGACGGCGTCGACGTCGTCGTCGTGTCGTCCTCGTCGACAGCTCGCCGATCGCGCCTCACCCGTTTCAGGCCCGCTGGCATCTGAGGGATGCGCTCACAGCCCGTCCTTGTTGGCGGGGTCCCCGCCGGATGCGATGGTGACGCCGTGCGGTGTCGCTCGTGTGGCCAGGAGAATCCCGACGACGCAGTCGCCTGCGCTCGTTGCGCTGCTGTGTTGCGCACGCCTACGAGGTTGGTCCACGCCACGCCGCCGCCCGGCACCCCGCTCCCGGGCCGCTCGGGCCCCGGCAACCCGCTCCCCGGATCGCTGGCGTTCGCGCTCGAGGCGCCCTGGGGCGACGCTGAGCCTGTCCCGGGCGGCGAGGGCTCCTCTGGCGAAGGCTCGGGCGAGCTCTTGCGGCGGGGCGACACGCGGCGCCTGCCCGTCACCGTCACCGACGTCCTGAACGTCGCCGATCTCGCTGAGCTGCACGCCGACCTCGGGCCACCGCGGTCGCCGCCACCACCACCACCACCAGGAATGGCACCACCAGGAATGGCACCACCCGGAATGGCGCCGCCAGCGACGGCCCCGCCGCGCTCGGCCCCGCCGCCGTCGAGGCCGGGGCGCACCGGCGCGCGCACCGAGGGCGGACAGCTGCGCACCGTCGACGAAGACGAAGCCCGCTTTCAGATGGGCGACGTCGTGCTTGGCACCTACGTCATCCAGCGGCAGCTCGGCCGCGGCGGCATGGGCACGGTCTACCTCGGCCGTGACGACGTCAGCGGCCAGCGCGTGGCCATCAAGGTCTTGCCCGGCACGCTGGCCCGCGAGCGCGACATCCGCGATCGCTTCATCCAGGAGGCGCGGGCGCTGGCGGCGCTCGATCACCCCGGCATCGTTCCGCTGATCACGTTTGTGCAAGAGGGCGACGACCGCTTCCTCGTCATGAAGTACGTCGGCGGCCGCTCGCTCGAGCACCTCATCGGCGCCACCGGCGTGATGGCCCCCGACGAGGCCCGCCGCATCCTGCGCGAGGTCGTCGCCGCCCTCGGCTACGCCCACGCCAAGAGCGTCGTGCACCGCGACGTCAAGCCCGCCAACATCCTCGTCGACGACGACGGCAAGGTCGTGGTCGTCGACTTCGGCATCGCCAGGAAGCTCGAGGGCGAGGCCCGCCTGACCCAGACCGGCATGCTGATGGGCACGCCGCAGTACATGAGCCCCGAGCAGATCGAGGGGCAGCCCGTCGACGGCCGCGCCGACCTCTACGCCTGCGGTCTGCTGTTGTTCGAGATGCTCGCCGGGCGCCCGCCGTTCGACGGCGAAAAGACCTTTGACATCCTCAAGGCCCACGTCGAGCTCCCGGTGCCCGACCTGCGCCGCCTGCGCGCCGAGCGCGCGCCGGAGGCCACGGCCGTGCCCGACGACCTCGTGGCCCTCTGCCATGCGCTGCTCGAGAAGAAGCCCGACCAGCGCCCCGCCGACAGCGTCGCCGTCATCGACGCCCTCGACGGCCGCACCGCGTTCGCGCTGCCGCCGCCGACCGGGTCCGACGCGCGCCTCTCCGCCGCGCCCCTTGGCCCGCGTTCTTCGCCCCACGGCCGCTCGGGCCGGGGCGCCACCTCGGAGACGCCGGCCCTGGCCTTTTCCGACGACCGCAACGACGGCGTGGGAGCCAAAAGAGACGACGACGAAGCCTATGAGCCGAGCAACCCCGCGCGGGGCTGGGCCGCAGCACTGCTCGTGGCCGCGGCCCTCGGCGTCGGCGGGCTCTTCGTCTTTGGCGATCGACTGCCGACCTTTGGCAACCGCGACGCCGCGGCCCAGGCCGACCTGTTCGAGATCGCAGCGCTGCTCGCCCGCGGTCGCGTGGCCTACGACAACCAGAAGCTCGACGACGCCCGCATCGCCGTCGACACCGTCTTGCACCTCGACGCCGACCACAAAGACGCGCTCTTGCTGCGGGCCCGCATCTTGTTGGCCGACAACAAGGTCGCCGAAGCAAAGGCGACGCTGGCCCGCCTGCCCGCCGCGCTCAGCGAAGAGCAGCAGCGCGAGCGGGCCGAGGTCGAGGTCTTGCTCGCCTCACCGAGAAAGCCCCTCGTCGACGACCGCGGGCGCGGCAAGCTGAAGAAGCCGAAGCCGCCGCCGCCAAAGACGACGCCGACGACGACGACGACGACTCCAACTGCGACGCCGGCTCCGGCGACGCCGGCGCTGCGGCTGCGCCCCGTCGAGCTCGACGACGA
>JBKJNL010000256.1:0-10905 GCA_046593615.1 Myxococcota bacterium
CCAAAGCGATCCTGGCGAGCGAGAGCGTCTACCAACGAGAGACCGTCGAAGGTCTCTCGCGCCGCCTCGGCACCTGGCAGCTGTTGACCGGCGACCCGGGCAGCGAGGTCGAGTACCAGCGGAAAATCCAGGCCGTCTCCGTCGACGAGGTCGTCGCCGCCGCCCGCAAGATCTTTGATCCCGAGCAGGCCACCGTCGTCGCCCTGGTGCCCAAAGCCGAAGAGGCCCGCGTCGACGCCGAGAAGCTCAAGGCCATGGCCCACGACGCGCTCCGGGCCCGCCCGCGCCGCCAGTCGGTCATCAAGAGCAACATCACCATCGAAAAGGTGAAGGGCTGCCGCGTCGTCGTCGAGCACGACTCGACGAACCCGATCGTCGCCGTGCGCGCCGCCTGGCTCGGCGGCCTGCGCGCCGAAGACGACGCCACCTCGGGCTTCACGCACCTGTGCGCCGAGCTCGTCTCCAAGGGCACCAAGAGCCGCAACGCCACCGAGATCGCCGAGTACCTCGACCGCACCGCCGGCGGCCTTGACGGCTTCGCCGGCCGCAACTCGTTTGGCCTGCGCCAGACCGTGCTGACGCCCCACCTGCAGAGCGGGCTCGAGCTGTTCTTCGACGTCTGGAACCACGTCACGTTCGCCGACGACGAATTGGCCCGCGAAAAAGAGCACGTCCTCGAAGACCTCCGCGCCCGCGCCGACAACCCCGCCGGCCTGGCCTTTGACGCGTTCCACCAGACGCTGTGGAAGACGCACCCCTACCGCCGAGACATCCTCGGCACCCCCGAGAGCGTGAAGTCGGCGACGTCAGAGTCGTTGTCGTCGTTCTGGCGGGCCCGGGCGCGCAGCAGCGACGCGGTCTTGTGCTTCGTCGGCGACATCGATCCCGATCGCGCCTTTCACTTCGTCGAAGAGCACCTCGAGAACGACGAGGGCGTGGCGCCGCCGGTGCCGCAGCCCGAGCCCGATCCGACGCACAGCGAGGTCAAGCGCCTCGTGCGCGACCGGGCCCAGGCCCACCTCGTCACCGGCGTCCGCGGCCTGAGCCTGACCGATCAAGATCGCTACCCCCTCGAGGCCATGGTCGCAGCGCTGTCTGGTCAAGGCGGCCGGCTGTTCCTCGAGCTGCGCGACAAGCAATCGCTTTGCTACTCGGTGGCCGCCTACGCCGTCGACGGCCTCGAGCCCGGCTCGTTCTCGGTCTACATGGGCACGAGCCCCGACAAGGTCGAGCGCGCGCTCGAGGGCATCAACATCATCTTGCAGCGGCTGGTCGACGAGGGCATCCCCGAAGACGAGCTCAAGCGCGCGCAGCGCTATCTGCTGGGCAGCCACTCGATCGGCCTGCAGCGCTCGGGCGCCAGGGCGACGACGATGGTGCTGAACGAGCTCTATGGCCTGGGCCACCTCGCCCACCACGACCACCAGAAGAAGCTGGCCAAGGTCACCGTCGACGACGTCAAGCGCGTCGCCAAAAAGGTGCTGCCGCGGGTCCGCATCACGTCGATCGTCGGCCCCGAGGGCACCGGCGGCCCCCCGGCGACCTGAGCGACGAGACGCCCGCTGGTCGGTTGGCATCGACTGGTGCGACGCTCCCCTCCTCATGGCTGAAGAAGAGAAGTCCCGCGACGAAAGCGCCCCCGACCTGGCACCGGTGGTCGGCACCAACCTGCGTCGCCTGCGGGGCGAGCGCGGCCTGAGCCTCGAGGGGCTGGCAAAGATGTCGGGCGTGAGCCGCGCGATGCTCGGGCAGATCGAGCTCGGCCAATCGGCGCCGACCATCAACGTTCTCTGGAAGATCGCCCGGGCGCTCGACCTGCCCTTCTCGGCGCTCATCACCGCTGCGAAGTCGGTGGCCGGCACCCGCGTTCTGCAGGCCGCCAAGACCAAGCGCCTGACCTCTCACGACGGATCGTTCTCGTCGCGAGCGTTGTTTCCATTCGATGAGCCGAGGCGCGTCGAGCTCTATGAATTGGAGCTGAAGAATGGCGGCATCGAGGTCGCCGATCCGCACGCCCCCGGCACCCGCGAGAACCTGGTGGTGAGCCGCGGCAGCATCGAAATCGACGTCGCTGGCGTCGTCCACAGCCTGGGACCGGGCGACGCCATCGTCTTCGAGGCCGACGTCCCGCACAGCTACAAGAATGTCGGCGTCGGCGACGCCACCATGTATCTGGTGATGACCTACGTCGAAGCGCAGAAATAGCATTCACGGTGCTGGCGACCGCCGAGCCCGGCCGCGCTGCCACCGACATTGCATCAACGTGGTACGCGACCCGGCTGGAAGGTTGCGATCGGTGTGCTGGCGATGACGCTTCGTGAAGAATGTCTGGCCGCGCTCGCGGAAGATCCCGTGCTCGACGCCCTCGTCGTCGGCGGCGGCATCAACGGGGCCGTCGCAGCGGCGGCGCTGGCGGGTCGCGGGGCCCGGGTCGCGCTCATCGATCGCGGCGACTTCGCCGGCGTGACGAGCCAGTCGTCGAGCTACCTGGCCTGGGGCGGCATCAAGTACCTCGAGACCTTCGAGGTCGGCCTCGTGCGCAAGCTGTGCTTGTCGCGCAACCACCTGCTGCGCGCGCTGCCATCGCAGGTCCGCGAGACGCGCTTCTACGTCAGCCTCGAGCGCGGCTTTCGCCACGGCCGCTTCACGCTGTTCTTTGGCGCGCTGCTCTATTGGCTCATCGGCAACTTCTTTACGCGCGCGCCGCGCCTCTTGTCGAACGCGACCATCGCCCGCGAAGAGCCGGTCATCGAGACCGGTCGCAGCGTCGGCGGCTTCGAGTACTCCGACGCGCTGCTGCCCGACCTCGACGCGCGCTTCGTCTGGTCTTTTGTGCGGCGCGCGGTGCGCGCGGGAGCGCGGGCCGCCAACTACGTCGAGAGCCTGGCCGCGACCTTCGCCGACGGCCTGTGGCACGTGCAGCTGCTCGATCGCCGCAGCGGCCAGCGTCTCACCGTGCGCGCCCGAACGCTCATCAACGCCGCCGGCCCCTACGTCGACGACCACAACGCGCGCAGCGGCACGACGACGAAGCACCGCCACGTGTTTTCCAAGGGCATCCACCTCATCGTTCCGCAGGTGACGAAGAACCAGCACGTCATCACGTTCTTTGCCGACGACGGCCGCTTGTTCTTCGTCATCCCCATGGGCGACCGCACCTGCGTGGGCACCACCGACACCCGCGTCGATGGGCCCGAGACGTCGGTGACCGACGAAGACCGCGCCTTTGTCTTGCACAACATCAACCAGCGCTTGCGCCTCGAGCGACCGTTGACGACGTCAGACGTCATCTCCGAGCGCTGCGGTGTCCGGCCGCTGGTCGTCAAGAAGTCCGCCACCGGCAGCGCCGGCAAAGACTGGTTCCAGCTGTCGCGCAAGCACGTCCTCGACGTCGACGTGCCCCGGCGGCACCTCTCGATCTTCGGCGGCAAGCTCACCGACTGCGTCAACATCGGCGAAGAAGTGTGCGCGGTGGTCACGCGCCTGGGCGTCACGCTGCCGTCGCCGCGGGCCGGCTGGTACGGCGAGCCCGCCGACGACGAACGCACCCGGTACGCGACGCGCGCCAACGCCCTGGGGCTCGGCGAGCTGGGCGATCCGCCACCGGCCCACGACGGCGGTGCCTCGGTCGCCGAGTCCCTCGCCGCGCGCCTGTGGCGCCGCTACGGCGCTGACGCCTTTCGCCTGCTCGACGACATCGAGCGCGACCCGCGCGCCCGCCAGCCGGTGTTGCCGGGCGCGCCCGACCTCCGCTGTGAGGCCCGGCTCGCCGCCGAGATCGAGATGGCGACGACGCTCGATGACTATCTGCGGCGGCGCACCAAGATCGAGATGACCGTCGGCCGCGAGCGCCTGCTCGAGAGCCCCGCGCTCTTCGAGCTCGCCGCGCTGCTGTTCGGCGCCGACGCCGACGCAAAGGTGCGCGAGTACGCCCGCGAAGAGCTCGGCGTCGGCGTCGTTCCCGTCCCCGTCCCCGTCGTCGACGGCCACGCCGGCCACGACGGCCACGCCGTCCCCGCTGGTTCCGTCGGCCACGCCGGCCCCGCCGAGTAGTCCGTCGCGGACGACGTCGACGGCCGCGCAGGCCGCGGCTGTCAACAACAGGAGCGTCGTCGTCGGAAGATCGCTACAGCTGCGCCCTATGAAATATCGAAACCTCGGATCCGCCGGCGTCAAAGTCTCGACCCTCTGCCTCGGCGCGATGACCTTTGGCGAAGCCGACGAAAAATCCTTCATGCACAAGGTCGGCTCCGACGAAGCCACCGCCCACGCCGTGCTCGACCGGGCCCTCGAAAAAGGCATCAACTTCGTCGACACCGCCGACGTCTACGGCCAGGACGGCCTCTCCGAGCGCGTGCTCGGCAACTGGCTGGGGCAGAAGAAGAACCGCGAGCAGATGGTGGTGGCCACGAAGTTCCGCTTCACCATGGGCACGGGCCCCAACCGCAGCGGCGCGTCGCGCTACCGCATCGTCAAATGCGTCGAAGACTCGCTGCGTCGCCTGAAGACCGACCGCGTCGACCTCTTTCAGATCCACATGCAGGACATCACCGTCCCCGAGGAGGAGACGCTGCGTGCGCTCGACGACCTCGTGCGCGCCGGCAAGGTCCTCCACGTCGGCTGCTCCAACTACGCCGCCTACCGGCTGATGAGCAGCCTGTGGACGGCGCGCACCGGGCACCTCTCGCCGTTCGTCACCCTGCAGGCCCAGTACAGCCTCGTGGCGCGCGAGCTCGAGCGTGAGCATGTGCCGCTGTGCCGCGAGACCGGCCTGGGGATCCTGCCGTGGTCACCGCTCGCCGGCGGCTTTCTCACCGGCAAGTTCGAGCAGGGCAAGCCGCCGGCGCCGGGCTCGCGCCTCGCCGAGCGCGCCGAGCGGTACAAGTCGTTCGACACGCCCCGGCACTGGGCCATCATCGACGCCGTCAGAGCCGTCGCCGCCGCGGCCAACGCCACCCCGTCGCAGGTGAGCCTGGCCTGGCTGCTGTCGCGCCCGCAGGTCAGCTCGGTCATCTTTGGCGCGAGGACCGTCGAGCAGCTCGACGACAACCTCGCCGCCGCCGACCTCGAGCTGACGCCGCTGCAGCTCGAGTCGCTCGAAAAGGCGTCGGCGTTTGCGCTCGGCTACCCCTACGACTTCATCCGATCCATCCAGCCGAGCTGGTGACGCTTCGGCCGTCGTCGCGGGCATTTGCCGTCGATGGAAATGGTGCGGCGCAGCCGTCCGATCGACGCTTCCATTCTGGGAGGACTGCGACTATTGTTGTCATGGATTGGAAGATGAACGGCCGCCCTTCTGTGGACGGCATCAGCCCGGCGCCGATGCCATCCGGCAGATGGTCTCGATGGCGAGACGACAACGATGCCGTGCATCCTCCAGCTCGCCCGACGTGACGACGTGACGACAACCAGATCTCGATTTCCCGTTCTCCACCCTGAAAGGATTGACCCATGGCCAAAGCCAGCAAGAAGACCAAAGGTACCCCCCGCGCCACCAAGCGTCTTTCGTACAAAGACCTGCAGATCGTCTACCTCTCCGACGGCGTCGGCGCGGTCGAGAAGCTCTTGAAAGACGGCAAGGTCTCGCGCGCCGCGGTCCGCAAGGCCCTCGAAGCGCTGCGTGAGCAGGGCGCGGCCGCCGCCACCCTCGACGACTTCGTCAAAGCCAACATCGGCCAGGGTCGTCGTGGCCGCACGGCGCCCCTCGTCGGCACCGACCGCACCTACCGCGCCCAGAAGCTGAGCACGGGCAGCCCGTTCCTGCGCCTGCCCCTCGAGGCCCTCGGCGTGAAGAAGGGTGGCCTCGTCACCGTGAAGTTCGATCGTGACCGCCTCGTGATCACCAAGATCTGATTCCAGGGCCGGATGATTTTGCCGACTGCGTCATGATTTTGCCGACTGCGTCGGTGGCATCATCCGGCCACGGAATGTTCTTTGCCCTCGCGGGCGCCCTTTTTCCGCTGCGCTCCGCTCGCGATCCGCTCGCGATCCGCGCACGCACGCACGCACGGCATCCGCTCAGCCGCTCATCCCAGATGCTGGGGATGTTGCTGACTTCATCGCATCAAAAGAACAGCGGCCCCCAGGGCCGCTGTTCTTTTGATGCGCGTTGAACTCGCGGGGGGCGACACCCCGCGCGTCGCAACCGGGCTCAGCCGAACTCCTCTTTCTTGAAGTGTTGCTTGGGCATGCCGAGCTCGTGGACGATCTGCTCGACCGACTCCATGAAGCGCGGCGTCGGCTCGGTGCCCGTCTGCTTGGCGGCTTCGCGGTGGTACTTGGTGATGGCGGCGCCGCAGGCGTAGGCCCGCACCGTCGACGGGTCGCGCACGTAGCGGCGCACGAACTCGGTGGTCGGGCGACCCTTGTAGTAGCCCGGCCCGAGGTACGATGGGTCTTCGCGTGTGATGAAGTTGATGTACTCGAAGCGATCGGGGTACGCCTTTGCCAAAGCACGCAGCTGCTCGTGAAAGATGATGTCCCCAACTGACTTGTTGACGTCGATCATCACGTGCTTGATGCGCGGGTTTTTATTGTTGCGCAGCTCGTCTTTCAGCATGCCGTAGTTCGGCACGGTGCCGGAGCCGGCGACGAAGTGCAGCACCTGGTCGGTCTGGTTCTGCAGGTCTTCGGGGATGTAGTAGGCGCCCGTGAAGCCCGAGATGACGACCTCGCGGCCCTTGAGCGAGCCCGAGGCCATCAGCGGCGACAACACCGGCGGGAACTTGTGCACCTTGGGGTCGTAGTCTTCGGCCTTTGTGCAAATCGCCATGCACTTTTCGCCCGGCGAAGACGACAGCGAATAAGACCGAATGGGCTCTTTCTTGCCCTTCTGCACTTCGAGATAGTCAATCCAGCGCTTCAGCTCGGGGAACTGGTGCGGATCGATGCTCAAGAATTGCCCGGCCTTGTACGCCGGAGCATCGCCGATGAAGAAGTACACCGACGACGCGTCGTGGGTGCGGCGGACGACGTCGACGATGATGGCGTCGTATTTGCGGATGGTGCGCACCGGTGCGGCCTGGAGCGCTGCCTGCGGCGGCGGCTGCGGCGGCGCCGACGCCTGCACACCCTGCGTGGGGGCCGGGCCCCACTGGCCCTGCGGCGGACCCGGCGGCGGGCCGTAGCCGCCCTGGGGCGGACCAGGCGGCGGACCCGGCGGCGGACCCCACTGGCCCTGCGGCGGACCCGGCGGCGGACCGTAGTTTTGCTGCTGCTGCTGCTGCTGCTGCTGCTGCTGCTGCTGGACTGGCGGCGGCGGCGGCGGAGCGGCGCGCTGCGGAGGAGCGCCCTGACCAGCGGGCGGACCGCTGCCTGGGACGGGGATGCCTCCCGGGAGGTGGGGCGGGTAGCCGGTTCCACCTGGCGGTACGGGCGGCGGCGGGGGGATGTTCACGGGCGATCCTCCTGATCGGGCTCTGACGGGGGCGACGTCGGCGTCGGGCGCTGACGGGCAAACTCATACAGCGGACGCCGGTGCCGAGAAAAGCGCGCTTGTCCGGACATCGACGTCGAGACACCGTCGGCGTCGTGACGGACCGCCCGCCCCGCCTCATGAGCCTGTTCACCCGCGCCGCCCGCGAGCCGACGACGCCGGCGCGACCGCAGCCGCCTGCGGCGTCGCCTTCCTCGTCGCCGACAGGTGAGGCGGGGCTCGAGGCCCCGCCCGCGATCGAGCGGCCGCGATCCGCGGCGGGTGCTTCGCCGCGGGCGCACAACGGAACCCCCGAGGGCGCCTGGACCGTCACCCAGCTGACCCTGAGCATGAAGGGCAAGCTCGAAGAGCTCGGTGACGTCGTCGTCTGCGGCGAGATCTCGGGCTTGAAGGTCGCTCCCCAGGGCCACTGGTACTTCGACCTCAAGGACAAGGGCGCCAAGGTCGCCGTCGTCGTCTTTTTCAAGGACACGCGGCGCTCGCCGTCGATCCCGCGCGAAGGCGAATTCGTCGTCGTCACCGGCAACGCCAGCTACCACCCCGGCTTTGGCAAGGCCCAGCTGCTGGGCCGCCTCGTCGTGCCCGTCGGCGAGGGGGCGCTGGCCAGAAAGCTCGAGGAGCTCAAGGCCCGCCTCGGCGCCGACGGCTGCTTCGACACCGCTCGCAAGCGCGCGCTGCCGCCGCTGCCCACCACCGTGGGCGTGGTGACTTCGATGAACGGCGCCGCCAGCGACGTCGCCGACGCCATCCGCCGGCTCGATGCGCTCGGGCGCTGCGACGTCATCCTCGTCGTGCGCGGTGGCGGCGCCCGCGAAGACCTGCACGCGTTCAACACCGAGCCGGTGGTGCGGGCCATCTGCGGCTGCCGCGTCCCCGTCGTCGCCGGCGTCGGCCACGAGGTCGACATCACCCTGGCCGACCTCGCCGCCGACGTGCGCGCCGCCACCCCCAGCCAGGCCGCCGAGCTCGCCGTGCCCCGCCACGATGAGCTGCTGCGCCGCGTGCACACCTTTGAGCGGCGCCTGCAGGCCCAGGCCCGCGCCGTCGTCGATCGCGAGCGCCGCCGGCTGCACGAGCTCGAGCGGCGGCTGCCGTCGCCGGCGGCGTTGACGCAGACGCGGCTGCGCCGGTTGCAGAAGCTCGACGCCCGGCTGGTGCTCGCATCACCACAAGGGCAGCTCTCGCAGCGGGCCCGCCGGCTCGACGAGCTGCGCCGACAGCTCGAGCGCCAGGACCCGCGCAGCGACGTGCAAAAGGCCGGCAGCGACGTCGACGACCTCGCCCGCCGCCTGGGCGACGCCCTGCAAGGGCGCTTCGACGACGCCGGCTTCCGCCTGCAGCGCGGGCTCGAGCAGCTCGACGCGCTGTCGCCCACGGCGGTGCTGCGGCGCGGCTGGGCCCTCGTCACCGTCGGCGACGACCCGAACCGCATCGCCCGCGCCGCCGACCTGACCCCGGGCAACAAGCTCCGCGTGCGCATTGACGGCGGCGACGCCAAGGTCACGGTCGACCCATGATCATCGTCGTCGGCGGTCCCACCGCTTCGGGCAAGAGCGCCGTCGCCCTGGCCCTCGCAGAGAAGCTCACCGGCGCCGAGATCGTCGGCGCCGACAGCCGCCAGCTCTACGCCGGCGTGCCCATCGCCTCGGCGGGTCCGTCGGCGGCCGGGCGCGCGCGCGTGCCCCATCACCTGTACGGCAGCGTCGATCCGGCGACGTCGACGTTGACCGCGGCGTCGTTCTTGACCGCCGCCGACGCCGCCATCGACGACATCGTCGGCCGCGGCAAGACCGCCATCGTCGTCGGCGGCACCGGCCTCTACCTGCGCACGCTGCGCACCGGCCTCGACGACGACCTGCCCAGAGACCCCGCCGTCAAAGCCGGCCTCGAAGCCGACCTGGCGAAGCACGGGCTCAAGGCCCTGGTCGAGCGGCTGCGCGAAAGAGACGCCGACGCCGCCGACGCGGTCGACGTCAAAAACCCGGTGCGCGTGCTGCGCGCGCTCGAGATCGCGCTGCTCGGCGGGGACGCTGGCGGGCGCTCGATGGAGCTGCTGCTGGCCCGTCCGCCGCGCGCGCGGCTCGGTGAGGTGCGCTTCTTTGCCGTCGAGCGCGACGACCTGGCCGACCGCATCGAGCGTCGGGCGCGGGCCATGTTCATGGGCAGCGACGTCGTCGACGAAGCCGCGGCGCTGGCAAAAGCGCTGCCGCCCGATCACCCGCTGCTCGAGACCATCGGCGTCAAAGAGGCCCTCGAGGTCTGGCAGGGCAAGAGCCTCGTCGACGTCGCCATCACCCGCACGGCGGCTCGCACGCGGCAGTACGCCCGCCGCCAGCGCACCTGGTTTCGCAAAGAGCCGTGGTGGACCCGCCTGCCCGTGCTCTCGGGAGACGGGGCCCACAGCCCCGACCCGTCCGTCGCGCAGCACGTCGACGCGATCGCCCGTGAGCTTGTCGGGGCTAGCGGCGCAGCGCGTTGAGCGCGGCCCCGAGCGCAGCCAGCGTCACGGGGATCAAGAACAGCAGCACGAACGCCAGCCGCTCGCGGGCCGACGGCGTCAAGAAGATCAGGGCGCCGGTCTTCAGCCGCGGGCGCACGGCGATGAACGCGTCGTCTTCGACGAGCCAGAGCACCGCGTTCAAGGCCAGGTCGCGGTTGGCGCCGAGCCCCAGGCCAGCGTTCTGCACGAAGCTGGCGTCGGCGACGACGACGGCGCGGCCTGCGGTTGCGGTTGCGGTTGCGCCGCCGCCGATTCCATTGGCCGGCTCCTTGTGCCCGTCGGCGGCGATCACGAGCGGCAGCGGTCCCCTGACCGTGGTCTTCAGGGCGTGGGCGTCGGAGCCGGTCGACAGCACCGGCACGACGTCAAAGCCGTCGATGGGGGCCGCGGCCATCACCGCCGCGCGCGGGAAGTGCGTCAGCGCCTGCTGCAGCGGCCGCGTGATCGGGTGGGCCATCTGGCTGCTGCCGGTGACGGTGTCGGCGCCGCCGAGCAGCGCGCCGAACGGCGATTCGTCGACGACGGCGTCGGCGAGGACCGTGACGCCGAAGCGGCCGGCCAGCTCTTGCTGCAGCGCCAGCCAGGCCGGGGTGCCGTCGGGCTCGGCCAGCAGCAGCAGCGATCCGCCGCCGTCGACCCAGGCCCGCAGGGCTTCGACTTCGCCGGCCACAAACGCGCCCGTCGTCGACGGCGTCACGATCACCAGGCGGGCGTCGTCGGGGATGCGCCCGACCATCGCCACCGACAGCGGCACCAGCTCGATGTTGCGGGCCCGCAGGTCTCGGTGGAAGCGGCTGAGGCCGCCGGCGCCTTCGTCCCGGACGTCGGCTTCGCCGTGGCCGGCGACGACGTAGGCGCGGGTCGGGCGCTGGGCCTGCGTGGTCGCCTGGCGGAGCGCGTTGGTGAGCTGCTCTTCCTGGCTGACCTGCCCGGCGTCGAAGCGCAGGCGCACCGGCGCGATGGCGCCGGC
>JBKJNL010000439.1:0-3502 GCA_046593615.1 Myxococcota bacterium
CGAGTACCCGGCGCGCCTCGACCACGTCTTTGGCCACGACCCCGAGGGCCGCATCGTCGCCACCAAGAGCGCGCTGGTGTTCACCGAACAGGAGACCTTCGGCGACGTCGTCGTCGAGCCCTCGGACCACTTCGGCGTCGCCGTCGAGCTGCTGGTGTCACCGCGCAAGTGATCGCGTCGAAGCGGAATGTCGCGCGTCGTTTCTCTCGAAACCGATAGAAGGATCCTCATGAGCCTGGATGTCCCGTCGTCGTCGTTCGTCGAGCTGCCCGGCCTGCGCGGTTTGCGCATCGCGCGCCTGGGCCGGCAAGAAGACGGCCGCACCCTCGAGGTCGTCGAGGCCGTCCGCGGCGTCGTGATCCCCGCGCTGACCCACCCATCGTCAGAGCAGGGCCGCGTGCTCTCGGGCCGCATCCGCTTCATGCAGGCCGGCAACGTCGTCGACCTCGGGCCCGGCGACCGGTGGGAGGTCAAGGCCAACATCGCCCAGGGCCCGCACCTCGTGCTCGAGAACGACACGCGCGTGGCCATCTTGCGCGACGGTCGCAGCGCCCTCGACGTCGTCTGAGCCCACCCTCGCCCTTCGAGTCGAGCTGATCGACTGTGCCGATCAGTGCTGGGTCAGGCGTCGTTCTGCAGGGGCTCGGCGGTGGCGGTCATGGCCGGCACCATCGGACCAGCGCTCGGACCAGCGCTCGGACCAGCGCTCGGGCCAGCGATGAGATCAAGGGGACCCATGCCCAGTGCGTCGCGCACCGCCGCCAACAACACCTCCGGCGACGCGGGCTTGCCGACGACGGCCACACAGCCCGCGGCGCGGGCAATGACCGCCACCTCGGCCCCGGGGTGCGCGGTGTAGAGCACGACCGGGATCGAGCTGGTGCGCGGATCACTCTTCAACACCCGCGTGGCGGCGAGGCCATCGAGGTGGGGCATGGCGAGGTCCATGACGATGACGTCGGGGGCGGCGTCGAGGGCGCGGGCCACGGCGTCTTTGCCGTCAAAGGCCAGGGCCACGCTGTAGCCGCGCTCGCACAACAGCTCGGTGACGACGTCCACGGTGTCGGGGAAGTCGTCGACGACCAGCACGAGAACAGGGCGCAAACCGTCAGCCACAGTCAACCGTAGGGCGGGTTCCCCCGAAATCGCACCGCCCCCGGTGGCGATGCCTCGAAATGGACAACGGCGGCGGGGCGAGCGGCAGTCTTCGCAGCCCTGCCGGCGAATCCGGCAGCTCACGGGAGCTGAGGCGGGTTGATGTCGAGGCCGGTTCGACGTCGGTGTTGGTGACGACGGCGCAATCGCAGCAGGCCGATCAACGCCAGGCCCAGCGGCGCCGGGGTCGCGGCGTTGAAGCAGCCACCGTCTTCGACAGGCTCACCTTCTCCTTCGCCCTCGGCGGGGGCCGCCGCGTCGGAGTCGTCGTCGAGGAAGTCGGGGCGTCCGTCGTCGTCGCTGTCGCCGGTGCCGTCGTCGTCGCCGTCGAGGACGTCGTCGCCGTCGCTGTCGGTGTCGCGCCAGGCGGGGCGGCCGTCGCCGTCGGGGTCGGCCGAGCCGTTGTCGTCGGCGGCGCTCTTCTCCTGCGCGGTGGGCAGGCCGTCGTTGTCGTCGTCGTCGTCGAGGGCGTCGATGACCCCGTCGCCGTCGGTGTCGCGCGGGGCGTCGACGTCGGGGCCGACCTCTTCGTCGTCGCCGACGGAGTCGCCGTCGGAGTCGCCGCTGTCGACGTCGGTGCCCAACGCAACCTCCTGGGCGTCGGTCAGGCCGTCGTCGTCTTTGTCGAGGTCGACGACCGGGCGATCGTCGGTGGCGTCGAGGAAGTCGGGCAGCTCGTCGCCGTCGAGGTCGCCGTCGCCCTCGTCTTCGTCGTCGCGGTTGTCGTCGTCGCTGTCGAGGTCGAGGTAGTTGGGCGCGTCGTCGCCGTCTTGATCGGCGGCGGTCTCTTGCCGATCGGTCAAGCCGTCTCCGTCGGAGTCGTCGTCGAGGTAGCTCGGCACGTCGTCGTTGTCGGGGTCGCTCTCGCCTTCGACGACGCTGTCGATGCCGTCGTCGTCGTCGTCGGGGTCGACGGCGTTGATCAGACCATCGCCGTCGCTGTCGCGGGGGGCATCGACGTCAAAGACCTCGTCGACGTCGTCAATCCCGTCACCGTCGCTGTCGGCGAGCAGCGGGTTCGTGCCGAGCCCGAGCTCGACGGAGTCGGGCAGGCCGTCGCGGTCGCGGTCGACGACGCCGGGGTCGGTGCCGGCGGGGACTTCGTCGCCGTCGCTGGCGCCGTCGCCGTCGGTGTCGGCGTTGGTCGGGTCGGTCTCGAGGGCGCGCTCGCGGCCGTCGGTGAGGCCGTCGTCGTCGCTGTCGGCGTCTTTGTTGTCGGTTTCGCCGGGGTCGCGGAGGCCGTTGACGTTGAGGTCTTCGCCGGCGGCGCAGGCGTTGGCCACGGCAAGGTTGCCGTCGCACAGGCCGTCGTTGTCGCTGTCGGCGCGGCTGAGGTTCGTGCCCCCGTTGCGCTCCTGCAGGTCGCCGAGGCCGTCGCCGTCGCTGTCGGCGCGGCGCGGGTTCGAGCCGAGCGCGTTCTCGGCGCCGTCGCTCAGGCCGTCGTCGTCGGTGTCGGGGTCGAGCGGATCACTGCGGTTGAGGGCAACCTCCTGGCCATCGAGCAGGCCGTCGTCGTCGCTGTCGGAGTCGCTGGGGCTCGTGCCGCGGGCCACTTCGGCGGCGTCGCCGAAGCCGTCGTTGTCGGTGTCGGGCTTCAACGGGTCGGCGCCGCTGCGCAGCTCGGCGCCGTCGTTGAGTCCGTCGCCGTCGCTGTCGGCGACCGCCGGGTCGGTCTCGCCGACGTCGACGACGCCGTCGTCGTCGCGGTCTTCGCCGGCGACGCAGACGTTTTCGACGGCGAGGCTGCCGTCGCACAAGCCGTCGCCGTCGATGTCGGCGTCGAGGGGATCAAGCTGCGGGTCGAGCAGCTCGACGTCGTCGCGCAGGCCGTCGCCGTCGGTGTCGGGCTTCTTGGGGTCGGTCTGTTCGATGAGCTCGAGACCGTCATCGAGGGTGTCGTCGTCGGTGTCGGCGTCGAGCGGGTCGATGTTGAGGGCCACCTCGTTGCCGTCGCGCACGCCGTCGCCGTCGCTGTCGGCGACGTTGATGCCGGTGCCGAGCGCGACCTCCTGGGCGTCGCCGAGGTTGTCGTCGTCGCTGTCGGCGTCGTTGGGGTTGCCGCCGGCGAGCACGTCGGCGCCGTCGTTGAGGCCGTCGTTGTCGCTGTCGCTGTCGAGGGGGTCGGTGCCGCTGTTGCCCTCTTGCCCGTCTTCGATGTTGTCGTCGTCGCTGTCGCGGTCGCTCAGGCGCGTGCCGAGCTCGACCTCGATGTCGTCGGTCAAGCCCTCGCCGTCGGTGTCGCGCGCGAGCGGGTTGCCGCCCAGGGCCAGCTCGGCGCCGTCGAGCAGGCCGTCGTTGTCGCTGTCGGGGCCGTTGGGGTCGGTGCCGAGCCCGATCTCGACGGTGT
>JBKJNL010000657.1:0-4559 GCA_046593615.1 Myxococcota bacterium
GTTGTCTTCGCCCTCGCCGCCGCCGCCCTCGCCATTCCGGCCGGAGCCCAGGACTCGAACACCGCGCGCGACGCCGCCGATCGCCTCGACGCCGCCGGCGATGCCGCCGATCCGAGCGAAGAGCCCGCAGAAGAGAAGCCCGCCGGCGAAAAAAGCGACGACGCAAAGGGCGACGAGGCCGGCTACGGCGGCGACGACAAAGCCGGCAGCAGCAGCAGCAGCAAAGGCGGAGGCGATGGCGGCGACACCCCGGCGTCGGCGCCCGAGACGTACACGGTGCAGCCCGGCGACACCCTGTGGAACCTCTCGCAGCGCTTCCTGAACAACCCTTGGTACTGGCCGAAGATCTGGTCCTACAACCAGAGCCTCGACAACCCGAACTGGATCTACCCGGGCAGCACGATCCGCTTCTACCCGGGCGACGGTCCCATCGTGATCGAGAACCCCAAAGAAGAAGACGATCAGAACTTCGACGACGTCGGCACCGACCAGGGCGGCGGCTTCGAAGGCGACAACGTCGGCGACCGCTTCAAGAACGTCGGCTCCGACACGCGCCGCCGTGAATTTTTTGTGCCGAACGAGAAGCTCGACGACGCCGGCCAGGTCTTGAACTCGCCCGAAGAGAAGCGCTTCCTGTCGGTCGCCGACCGCGCCTACGTGAAGCTCAAGAAGCAGGGCAAGGCCGGCGAGGTGCTGCAGATCTTCCGCCCGTCGCGCGACCTGCGCCACCCCGTCACCGGCGCCAACCTCGGCAAGATCGTGATGCTGATGGGCGAGGTGAAGATCGACCTGCTCTCGCGCGAGCAGGCTCTCGGCACCATCACCGAGAGCTGGGACCCGATCGAGCGCGGCGACTACGTGGCCGTGCTGCCCATCGACACCGACCCCGTGCGCGCCCAGGAGAACACAAAGGCGGTCAAGGGCTACGTCGTCGACGCCGGCCCGGTCTCGCTGTCGTACGTCGGCGACAACTACGTCGTCATCCTCGACAAAGGCAGCAACGACGGCGTGCAGGTCGGCAACACCTTTATCGTGGTCCGCGCCGGCGACCCGTACACCAAGCAGTACTCGGGCCTCGCCGACGAAGACCTCGGCGAAATCCTCATCGTCGAGACGTCAAAGGCGGTGTCGACGGGACTGCTGCTGCAGGCCAACCGCGAGATCGTCCCCGGCGACCGCGCCGAGATGCGCGTCCGCTGAGCTGGGCTGAGCCCGAAGCGACCAGAAGCCTCGTCACAGCCCTTGCTGCGACGGGGCTTCTTGCTGTCAGGGGTCAGCGCTGGCAGCGCCGATCCAGGCGGGCACGGCGGCGTTGGCGTTCGGCGACGTCGGCGTTAGGAGTGCTGCATGACCACGCGAACCGTGCAGTGCGCCAAGCTCAAGAAAGAGGCCCCCGGCCTCGACAAAGCCCCCTACCCCGGTGAGCTGGGCAAGCGCATCTTCGAGGGCGTCTCCGAAGAGGCCTGGGGCCTGTGGCTCGAGCACCAGAAGATGCTCATGAACGAGTACCGCATCGACCTCGCCGACAAGTCGGCCCGCCAGCTGTTGAAGCAGCAGTGTGAGCAGTTCTTCTTTGGCGACGGCAGCCAGGCCCCGCCCGACTTCGTGCCCGAAAAGCACTGAGCTGCCACTGAGCCGCGCACACGAAAAACGGCCGGGTCGCCCCGGCCGTTTTTCTGGCTGATCCGCCCCTTCAGGCGAACAGGCCGCTCCGCTCCAGGCCCGCTCGGGCCCGGCCGCTCACTTCTTTTTGGCCGGCGCCGCCGAATTCGATGACTTCGACGACGACGGCTTCGACGACGAAGACGAAGACGAAGACGGCTTCTTGTCTTTGGCGGCTTTTTCGACGTCGACGCCGGACTGCTTGAGGGCCTCTTCGAGCACCGAGGCCGTGGCCGCGGCGAGGGCGCGGGCGCGGACGCCGAAGGGCTTCTCGCCCTTGGGGTCGAGCTCGATGGCCTTTTTCAGATCCTTGAGCGCTTTTTCGATGTCGCCGTGCTGCAGGAAGATCTCGGCGCGGTTCACGTGGGCCGAGAGGTTGGTCGGGTCGAGGTCGATGGCGATCGAGTACTCCTCTTGCGCCTCTTCGTGCATGCCCTTGCGGCCGTAGATGGCGCCGAGCAGGCCGTGGAAGTAGCCGTCGTAGGGGTTCGAAATGACCAGGCCTTCGACGATGGTCTGGGCCTGTTCGTACTTGCCCTGCTCGAAGAGGTTGTAGGCAATCTCGGCGAACGAATACGCCTCTTGCATGGTCAGGCCGGTGAGCTCGGCCCAGGTGATCTCGCCGACGACGAATTTGACGAGGTTGTCTTGGGTGAACGAGGCCGGAACCTCGCCCTCCTTCATCATGTCGTTCAGCTCGTCCTGGCTGTACGTCGACGGATCGCGCAGCGGATCGATCAGCGACTTCTTTGCCTTGTCTTTGCCGCCCTTCTCTTCGAGGGCCTTGTTCAGGGCGGCAGCACGTCCCGAGTCCTTGGTGACGTTGCTGGAAGGAGGCGGAATCTTCGACGCCATGTGCGGGCTCCTGCGGGGTCGGTCTTCGTCGTGAAAGCGAGGTGTTGGTAACACGGCTCGCTTTTCAGCCGCAAAGCTGCCGGCCGACGGCCTGATCTTTTTTTTGCCCTCGTCAACGCCGGACCGCCGCGGACCCGCCAGGGCCGGCCGCCCGCTGCACGGCGTCAACGACGACGATGGCCATGAGGATCCGGCTGCGCTAGGTCAGCGGCGTCGCCCTTTCCCTCGCTGCAGGAGCACCTCGTGATCATCGGCTGTCCCACGGAGATCAAGACCCGCGAAAACCGCGTCGGCATCATTCCGGCCTCGGTCTTCGAGCTCACCAAGTCGGGCCACAAGGTGCTCGTGCAAAAGGGGGCTGGCCTCGGCTCGGGCATCAAAGACGAAAAATACCTCGCCGCCGGCGCCGAGATCGTCGACACCGCCGAAGAGGTCTGGGGCCGCTCCGACCTCGTCACCAAGGTGAAAGAGCCCCTCGCGCCCGAGTTCCCGCTCATGCGCGAAGGGCAGATCCTCTACACGTACCTGCACCTGGCACCCGAGGCCGAGCTGACCAAGCAGCTGTTGAACCGCAAGGTCCACGGCGTCGCCTACGAGACCATCCAGGTCGGCAACACGCTGCCGCTCTTGAAGCCCATGAGCGAAGTGGCCGGCAAGATGGCCGTGCAGGTCGGCGCCTGGTGCCTCGAGAAAGAGCACGGCGGCAAAGGCATCCTGCTCGGCGGCGTCCCGGGCGTCCCCCGCGCCAAGGTCCTCGTCATCGGCGGCGGCGTCGTCGGCGTGAACGCTGCCAAGGTCGCCGTCGGCATGGGCGCCGACGTCACCATCGTCGACAGCTCGCTCGAGCGCCTCGAGTACCTCGAAGACATCTTCATGGAGCGGGCCCAGACGCTCTACTCGACCCAGCAGGCCATCGCCGAGCAGGTCGAGACCGCCGACCTCGTCATCGGCGCCGTGCTCGTCGCCGGCGCCCGCGCGCCGCGCCTCGTGACCCGCGACCTGTTGAAAAAAATGGAGCCCGGCAGCGTGATCGTCGACGTCGCCGTCGACCAGGGCGGCTGCGTCGAGACCATGCACGTCACGACCCACGACAGCCCGACCTTTGTTGTCGACGGCGTCGTCCACTACGGCGTCGCCAACATGCCGGGTGCGGTGCCGCGCACGTCGACGTTCGCGCTCAACCACGCGACCTTCCCCTACCTGCGCATGCTGGCCGACCGCGGCCTCAAGGCCGCCGTGCAGCACAGCGCTCCGCTGGCCCGCGGCGTCAACACCTACAACGGCCACGTCACCTACCAGGCCGTCGCCGACGCCCACGGCTTGCCGTTCGTCGCCCTCGACCAGCTGCTCTAGAAAACGGGCGCTGCGCTGATGCTGCACCTCGTCGGCACGACGTCGCAGGCCTGGTTGGAGTCCGCTCTGGCCGGCTTCGCGCGCGTGCTGGTCGACCACGCCTGGTGCGAGCAAAAGGCCGCGGTGACGGCGCTGTCGTTCTGCGGCAAGTACCCCGATGACCCCCGGCTCGTGGTCGCTCTCGGCGAGCTGGCCCGCGACGAGGCCGGCCACTTCGCGCGGGTGGCGAAGCTGTGCAGCGACCGCGGCCTCGAGCTCGGGCACCCCGACAAAGACCCCTACGTCGAAGCCCTGTTGTCGTCCGTCAGGAAGACCGTGCTCGAGGGGCGCGTCGATCGCCTCTTGTGCTGCGCGCTCATCGAGGGCCGCAGCTGCGAGCGCCTGAAGATGCTGGCCGAGGCCCTGCGCGCGCACGCCGGCAACGGCCTCGTCGACGACGACGTCTGCGCCACCTACGACGCCCTGTGGCGCGAAGAGGCCACGCACCACCTGCTCTTCATCGAGCTGGCCGAGCGCTCGCTGTCGCGGGCCGGCATCAAAGACGCCGCCGAGAAAACGAAGCAGCGCCTGGCCGAGCTGGCCGCCGTCGAAGGCGCCATCGTCGCCCGCCTGCCGGTGCGGCCCGCGATCCACTGAGCCGTCTGGGCCGCCGTCGTTGACGAAGCATCAATCGACGACGCGCGGGACCC
>JBKJNL010000769.1:0-8102 GCA_046593615.1 Myxococcota bacterium
ATCCTCGCGCCGCCGTCGGGGGCCAGCTCGCTGCCGGCGACAGGATTGCCGGCGATGACGACGCCGAGCGCGCCGTCGACGTTGCCGTTGGTTGCCACCCTGCCGTCGACACTGTCGTCGACGTCGTTGCCGGTGCGCATGCCGCCGCTGCAAGCCCAGACCATTGCCAGCGTCCGCCCGGGCACCCCGCTCCAGGGCCGCTCGGGCCCGGGTTCCGCCCTCCAGGGCCGCTCCGACGCCGACGAGCCGGCGCCCAGGGCGGGGCACGTCGCCCGCACTGTCACCCCACGGCCGCTGCCGGTGCCCGGCGACGAGGACCAAGAGGCCCGCACCGTCGTCTCGCGCGCAGCGGTGGGGGCCACGGCCTGGTCGATCAGCCGCAAGGGCGCGGCCAAAGCAGACGGCGACGACTGGGAAGACATCGTCGCCCCCGACGACGCCACGCCCGCCGATGGCACGCCGGTGCTGGGCGGACCGCCGTCTCCGCCGCTGTTGGTGCCGACACCCGCGTCGCTGGTGGCCGCGCCGCCACCTCCGTCTTTGTTGGCGTCGTTGACTCCCCCCGGCGCGGCCCCATCGATGCCGCCAGTGTCGATGCCGCCGACGTCGATGCCGCCAACGTCGATGCCTCCAACGTCGACGCCCCCGATGCCGACAGAGCCGACCGCGCCGGCCGCCGACGAGCTGGCCCGCGAGCTCGGGCTCTCTGACGACGAGCTGGCCCTGGCGCTGGCCGCCGACGACGGCGCCGGCAATCGCACCGTGCTCGACAACGCCCGCGACGACGCCCTCGAGAACGCGCGACCCGCCGACGACGACGACGCCCTGGCCGCGAGCATCGCCGCGCAGCTCGACGAGCCCGCCGCCCTGCCGCCCGAGCTGGCCCGCGCCGACGACGAAAGTGCCGCCGACCGCGACACCGACAAAGGACGCCGCAACGTCCACGGGAAAAAGAAGCCGCCACCGACGCCCCACACCAGCGCGCCCTCGGCGTTGACGGTGACGCCGTCGATTCCCGATCCCGCGCCGGTGGCGAAGCAGCGCGACACCGCCGCCAACGACGCCAACGACGCCAACGCCATCCACGAGCGCCGCACGCAGCTCGACATCGAGCCGGTCAACGGTCGCTTCGGGGTCAGCAAGGCAATGGCCGCCGCCGTGTTCGGCATCGGCTTCGTCGTCGTCGCCGGCCTCGTCGTGGCCCTCAACGACGGCCCCGTCCCGGCCTCCTTTGACGGCGGCCTCGTGATCGAAGCCCGCGACGCCGGCGCTGGCGTGGTGGCCGTCGACGACGCCGACGCCGACGCCGACGACGCCGGCGGTGCCGTGGCCGTCGTGCCCGCTGTTGTCGACGCCGGCAGCAGGTCGCCGCGCCCGGTTGCGGTCGCAGACGCCGGCAGCAGGATTGCCGTCGTCGTCGTCGACGCCGGAGCGAGGTCCGCGCGCCCGCCCGCCGCCGACGCCGGCTTCGATCCCGGTGTCGATCCCGGGGGCGACCCGGCCCTGGCGCCGCTCATCGACCCGCAGGCCGACTACGCGCGCCACCTCAAGGCCGCTGACGTTGCCGCCAAGCGCGGCGAGTTCGCCAAGAGCGTGCGCAGCTACAAGGCGGCCCTGGCCCTCAACAAAGACGCGCAGCCCGCGCACCTCGGCCTTGGCAACGCCTACTACGAGCTCGACAACCTCGAGGCTTCGCTCTTCCACCTCGAGCGCGCACGCACGCTGGCCCCCGCCGACCCACAGGTGTTCGTGCTGCTCGGCGCCGTCTACCAGTCGGCCGGCCGCAAGGGCGACGCCGTCTCCGCCTACGAGCGCTACCTCTCGCTGGCCCCCGACGGAAAGTTCGCCCGCGACGTCAAAGGCATCCTCCGCGGCCTGAAGAACTGAGCGTCACCCGGGTCTCCCGTCCAGGGCCGCTCGGGCCCGAGCGGCCCGGAGGCGGGTCACCCGGGCTCGAGGATGGCGGGGGGCACGCACATCTCTACGCCGATCCAGGCCTGGTTCATGATGCCGCCTTCGGTGGCGCCGCAGGTCGCGCCGTCGACGCACTCGGTGACGCCGACGGTGCAGATGTCGAGGCAGATGCCTTCGCGGGTGCCGATGCCGTTGGGATCGAACACGAGCATTCCCGAGAAGCTGGCGTTGGGGTCGTAGCCGAACGCGAGCCCGGGCTGGCAGGCCTCGCCGGCGTTGCAGCTGCCCTGTTCGGGGCGCCCGCCCTGCTGTTGCTGCACGGTGCAGCGCTTGGCGCAGAAGCCGAACTCAGGCGGGTCGAAGAAGAGCTGCGGCTGGTAGCAGGCCAGCTCGGTGGCGCAGTCGGCCGAGGTCGCGCAGCGCGCGCCGTCGGTGCCGGTGGGGTCTTTGCTGGCGGCGTTCTCGCACAGGCCGGTGCCGAGGTTGCAGACGGCGTCACCGGCGACGTCGTTGATGAACAAGCCCGTGGCCGCGGTGCCGTTTTGATCGATGGGAACGATGGCGGTGCGCACGCAGTGGCTGAGGTCGGCGCGGCACGGCGAGACGCAGAAGCCGGTGGTGGCGAGGCCGTCGTCGACGAAGCGGATGTCGCAGACGCGCTCGGCGCCGCACTCGGCGCTGACCTGGCAGGGCAGCAAGCACATCGAGGCCAGGCCGCCGGCCGCAGCGGGTGAGGTGAAGCGCTTCTCGAGCGTGCCGACCGGGCAGGCCGGCGGGCTCTGCGCGTTGCCGACGAGGGAGCAGTAGCCGATGTCGACGTCGACGCCGTCGAGGGTGGTGGCCACGGTGAGCTGGTCCTCCCAGAAGGGCAGCGACATGCCGAGGGTGTTGAAGCGGCCGTCGCGCGTGACGATCACGCACTCGGTGCCGGTCGGGCACTGGTTCGTCGGATTCGCCCCCGTCGTCGGGTCGTAGACGCAGGGCACGCCGATGTCGCCGGCGGTCACGCCTTCGTCGACGAAGCCGCCGTCTCGGTCTTCGGGGGTGAACTCCGCAGGCCGGCACCCCCCCGCTGCCAGGACCGCTGCCAGGACCGCGGACAGGGAGAACAACAGCGGGACCACGGAGGCGACGACGAAGCGCATGGAAGCATTGTCGGCGACGAGCGGCGTTTCGGCCACTGCAGGGATCGGTCGCAGGGATCGGTCGCAGGGGGATCGCTCGCAGTGCGGGTTGCGAGAGTGGTCGCGGAATCAACCCGACGCCACCTCGTCAGGCTTCGCCGGGTGGCACCGACGGCTGCGCCTTTTTGGCGTGCTCGTCGACGAGGCCCTGGAGGATCTTGCGAGCGTCGCCGCGCTTCTCGGGATCGACAAAGACCCGCGTCAGCAGCGAGGGCTTCTGGTAGCGGCTGTAGAGGGGCGTGTAGTCCTCGAGCGGGATGGGCGCGCCCGGCCCGTCGACGACGTAGATGGGCTTCCTGGCTTCGCTGCCGTGGGCGTCGGCGCCACCCGCCTGGTGTGTGGGCCCGAAGTACTTCGACAACACGCTGCGGGAACGCGTGGCGATGTGCTCGATGCCCGACTCCTTGAGGCGCGCGATCAGGTCGGCCTGGGGCACGCTGTGGGGCCGCACCGGTCCGTGGCCCTCGTTCTTCTCGTCGAGCAGCACGAATGGCTTGCGCTCGATGATGCGCCGCGCCCAGGGGTTCTTTGATTTGCGCAGCGTCAACATCAGGTCCATGTCGTCGAGCTGCACGTAACGCTCGATGTCGGCCGGCAAGCTGAACTCGGTCTTGCCAGACTCACGGCAGGTCTCGAAGTAGCGCGACAGCATCTTTTCGAAAATCACTGGCGTGTAGTGTAGATAGACCGTGGCGAACATATGATAACGGGACAATAGAAAGTCTTCGAACGAGAAGATCGCCCGGCTGCGAATGCCCATGAAGACCTGGCCATCGACCTCGACGGGCGTCACGTTGTCGATCAACCAGTCGGCGTCGAACTTGCCGTAATTCACCCCGGAATAGAACGAATCACGCTGCAGATAATCCATGCGGTCGGCATCGCACTCTGACGAGACGATCTGCCGAAGCGCCGGGGTGTAGTCGATGCCGCCGTGGCGGAAGCGCGTCGAGGGCTCTTGCCAGTTGGCGCCCACGATGAGCTCGGCGACGTCTTTGGCTAGGATGCCGTCGTCTTGCAGCTGCTGCTCGATGAGGTTGCCCAGCGCGCTGTCGAGCACGATCTTCAGCGTGTAGTCCTCGTGGCTGGCGCGGCGCGTGACGTCGTCGCCGGCGAACACGCCAAGGCCCAGCTCGCCGACGGCCGGCATCAAGAGCTCGGTGGTGTGCGAGAGCGGCGCGTGGCCGAGATCGTGGAACAACATCGCCAGGCGCACCGTCTGCCGGAAGCGGCCGCGCACGCGCTCGGGCAGGTCGGGCAGCGTCGCCTCGCGGGTGCGCTCGGTCGTCGACGGAAAGAGGCGGTCGAAGAGGCGCGTGGCCACGTGCATCGCGCCGAGCGAGTGGGCGTAGCGGGTGTGGGTGGCGCCCGGGAACGACAGGTCGGCGAAGCCCAGCTGCTTGATGTTGCGCAGCCGCTGAAACGACGGGTGGTCGATGAGCTTGATCTCGCGGTGCGACACCGGGAGGGTGCCGTGGATCGGGCAGCGGATTTGGATGTGCTCATCGCGCATCCGCGCGTCATTCCTCCGACGACGGTAGACTTCAACCACAAGACTGCAGACCGCCGCCGAGCCGCCGGCTCGTGACACCGGACGCCGGGTCCGCGCCTCCGCCCCGCCGAGCTCGTTCACACGACGCCCACGACGCCCACGCAAGCGAAGCAGGAATCATTTCGATGAAAGGGGGGGGCATCGCAGCTGGAGTGGTCGCCGCGGTCGCCTTTGTCGCCGTCGTCGTGCTGTGGCCCCGCCCGACCTTTCTGGTGGCCACGCCCCTGCCCATCGACCCCCGCGAAGAGCACGCCGACATCGACGCCGGCACCGTCGCAGAGGGGCAACGCCTGGCGGCCGCGCTCACCGGGCACCGCGGCAAGGTCTACTTCGGCGACGTCGACGCCATCCGCGCGCGCGGCGTTCTGCGCGTGCTCACGCGCAACAACGCCAGCGGCTACTTCCTCTACCGCGGCGTCGAGCGCGGCTTCGACTTCGAGATCGCCGAGCGCCTGGCCAAAGAGATCGGCGTGCGCCTCGAGATGGTCGTGGCGCCGACGCGGCGCGACCTCATCCCGTGGCTCCTCGAGGGCCGCGGCGACATCATCATCGCCGGCCTGTCGACCGAGGTGCCGCGCGGCGATCGCGTGCAGTTCTCGATCCCCTACCAGGAGAGCCGTTGGGTCGTGGTCGCGCCCACGCGCGGCAGCGCGTCGAAGATCGACAGCGTCGACGATCTCGGCCAGGTCTCGCTGCTGGTGCGGCCGTCGTCGTCGGCGTTGGCGCGGCTGCGGGCCCTGCAGGTTCCGGGCGGCCTCACGCTGGTCGCTGCCGTCGAATCCTTCGAGAGCGAAGACCTGCTCGACGAGGTCAAGGTGCGCGAGAACACGGCCGCCGTCGTCGAAGAGCGCGTGGCCCGGCTTGAGCTGCTGCACCGGCGCGACCTGCAGATCGTCGTAACGCTCGACGACGTCGACCTGGCCGGCATGGCCATGCGCAAAGAAGACGTCTCGCTGGCTCTCGTCGTCGACGAATTCGTCGGCAAGAATGTGCGTGGCACCGAGTGGAACCTGCTCAACCGCCGCTACCACGAGAACAAGAGCACCACCGCCGTCGCCGTCGACGCCCGCCGCCAGGCCGAGAAAGGCAACCTCACGCCCTATGACGACCTCTTCCACGCGGCCGCCGGCAACGTCGGCGTGAAGAGCCCGACATCCGCCGACGGAGCGGTCGACGACGAAAGCGTGCCCCTCGACTGGCGTCTGTTGGCGGCCGTGGCGGTGCAGGAGTCGAAGCTCGACCCCCAGGCCCAGAGCTCGTTCGGCGCCCGCGGTCTCATGCAGATGCTGCCGTCGACGGCGGCCGAAAACGGCTGCGACGATCCCTTCGAGCCGGCCTGCGCTGTGCGGGCCGCCGCGCGCTACCTTGGCCGCATGGCCCGCGAGCAGTCGAAGCCCTGGCCCACCGTCGTCGAAGCCGTCGACGGCGGCGGCTTCATCGTCGCCGGGGCCATCGATCCCGATCGCACTGTGGCCCTGAAGGACCGCGTGCGCTTCGCCCTGGCCGCCTACAACGCCGGCCAGGGCCACGTCGACGATGCCCGCGAGCTCGCCGCGCGCGAAGGCCTCGACCCCGATCGTTGGTTCGGCCACGTCGAGCAGGCGATGTTGCTGCTCGAGAAGCCCCGCTACTACACGACGACGCGACACGGCTTCGCCCGCGGCAGCGAGACCGTCGCCTACGTCAGCGAGATCCAGTCGCGCTTCGACACCTACGTCGCCCTGACCCGCTGAGCGCCGCGCTGAACGACGTCTGGCGACCCACCGGGCGAGGCTGCTGGGCGAGGCCGCCGCCGTTGCAGGAACGTCGTCGTCAGGGAATGCCGAGGCCCTCTCGATCGTCGGAGCAGCGATGCGCCTCCTTCCCGCCTCTCACGCCGTTTTCTTCGCCCTCGTCAGCTTCGCGAGCGTCGACGCCACTGCCCACGCCAAATCCGTCGCGGCCGTCGCCCCCGTCGACGTGCTGTTCGAGCAGACGCTCGTCGTGAACCTCGCCGGCGAAGACGTCGGCACCATGTCGTCGCGCGACATCAAGCAGGGCGATCGCAAATTGCTTGAGCGCAAGAGCGACCTGACCATCCGCCGCGGCGCCACCGTCACGCGCCTGTCGACGAGCACGATGGTGACGGTCGGGCTCGACGATCGCCCCCTGTCGTACCGCTTCGAAAAGACCGACCCCGGCGGCTCCCTCGTCGTTGACGCCGTCGTCGTCGACGATGGCAAGGGCGGCCGCAGCCTGAAGATGACCAGCCGCCAGAACAACGCCGCCGTCGAAAACATCGTCCCGCTCCCCAAAGACACGACTTTTTCTGTGGCCCTCGAGCACCAGGTGCGCAGCGCGCCCAAAGGCGGCTTCAACGTCACACGCAACGTCGTCCTCGAAGAGCTGGGCGCGGTGACGCCGTTGACGACGACGGTGACCAAGACAGCGGCCGGCACCTTTTTGATCTCGGCCACCTTCCAGGGTGTCAGCACCGACGAAGAGATCGACGCCAGGGGCCGCACGCTGGTGGCTCGCACGGCCGCCATCGGCCTGGTCGCCTACCCGTGGGGCAAGCCGCCCAAGGACATCGAAGAGCTCTTGAAGAGCAACAAAAAGGCCGACCTGCTGGCGGTGTCGACGTGGAAGGTGAAGCAGGTGCCGCTGCCCGCGCGCCGCGTCGTGTACCGCATCACCACGCCCGATTTCGCGACCTTTGCCGTGCCCGAAGACGACCGCCAGAAGGTGTTGTCGCGCAGCGCCGGCCACGTCGACGTCGAGGTCAAGGCCGGCAACACCACGTCCACCGCGCTGACCGGCGACAAAAAGGCCCGCGCGCTGTCGGCGACGCCCTACGAAGCGGTCAACGATCCGCGCATCGCACAGGCCGCGCGCGATGCCGTTGGCGACGCCAAAGACGACGGCGAGCGCGTGAAGCGGCTGGCGGGCTGGGTGTTCCACCATGTCGAAAAGAAGGGTCTCGATCGCGGCTACGCGCCGGCCATTGCCACCCTCGAGAGCAAGGCCGGCGACTGCACCGAGCACAGCGTCCTGATGTCGGCGATGGCGAAGTCACAGGGCATCCCGACGCGCATCGTCGACGGCGTCATCGTCGACGGCATCAACGCCGGCTACCACGAGTGGGTCGAGGTCAACCTGGGCCACGGCTTCGTCCCCGTCGACCCCACCTTCAACGCCTGGCCCGCGGGCCCCGAGCGCTTGAAGCTGGCCGAGGGCAGCACCCTGCCCGACGAGCACCTCGGCCTCAGCCTCGCCGCCGCGCGCCTCTTGAAATCGGGCGTCAAGCTCGAGGTCCTCAGCGCCGAATGACCACCTGACTGAGGACCCTTGTTGAACCGTCGCCGCATCCGCTCGCTGAGCGCACTGCTGACCGCCTTGCTGGTGCACGGCGTGGTGCTGCTCGTCGTCGAGACCCGCGAGGTGCGCCGAATCTTTCCACCGCGCGAGCGCGT
>JBKJNL010000823.1:0-5746 GCA_046593615.1 Myxococcota bacterium
ACGCCGGCGTCTCCGGCGGCGAGGGCGCCGAGCGACAGCGGCAACACCGCGAAGCCCCGCTCGGGGTGCAACGACACCGCGCGCAGCAAGGTGCCGTTGGGCAGCGGCACGACGAGGATCGCCAGGTGACGGGGCAAGATGCCGTCGCCGAGTTGCGACGACATGCCGCCCGGCAACGGGCTGGCGTTGCCGCCGACGGCGACGTCGACGCGGTCGCCGGTGCCGACCACGACGGCCCGGGGTCCCTGCCCGCTGACGCGGGAGCTGGCGACGACGACGGCGTTGACCCCACCGCGACCGGGCGGGCCCGACCGCCCTGCAGCGGAAGACGCGGGGCGGCGCACGGTCAGGGTGAGCGTGAAGGAACGTCCGGGGCGACGACGCTCGAGTGCATGGACCAGCCGGAGCAACGGCATACGTTGATCGTAGTCACAGAAGCGGCGCGGCGCGCCTCGAGAGACAAGCGTCTCGGTTCGGGTTACAGCACAGACAGATGCACTTTGTCGTCGTCGTTGCCGTCGTTGCCGTTGCCTCCCTCGCTGGCGCCGGCGCCCGGGCCAGCCCGGTGCGGATCTCGGGTGTCCACTTTGACGGCTACTTGCAGGGCACGCCCGAGCCCGACAGCGCCATCCGGCTGACCAACACCGACCCGAAGAACCCCGCTGCGCTCGGCGGCTTCGTGCTGACCGAGAGCTTCACGCCCAAGAAGAAAAAGGCGGCGGCGCTGACGACGACGAGGTCCGATGAGGGCACGTCGACGCGACCCGGGGCGCAGAAGCCGGGCGACACCAGCGGCGGCGAGATCGACGGCCTGCGCTTTCCCCAGGGCACGGTGCTGCCGCCCGGCGGCGAGCTGTGGGTCGCGGCCACGTCGTGGGGCTTCATCAAGGTCTGGGGGCATCCGCCGGCGTTCGAGGCGGCGCCGACTTCGCCGACCGTCCCCGACCTCGAGGGCCCCGGCCAATTCCTCAAGCTGCCCGGCAGCCGCGGCAGCCTCGCCCTCGTCGACGACGGCGGCAACGTCGTCGACTTCGTCGCCTATGAGAACACCAAAGAAGAAGTCTTTGGCCCCGACGACTTCAACGGCGCGCCCTGGAAGGGCGGCCCGATCCGACTGGCCAACACCAGCTTCTACGGTTGGACAGGCCAGGTCTTGGCCCGCGATCGCGACGAAGCCGGCGCTCTCCTCGACGACACCGACAGCGCCGCCGACTGGGACTCGGGCTTCTCGGTCAAGCAGCTCGGCGTCGAGCCCACGCACCGGGTCGAGCGCGCCGGGCAGACGCGCTTCGTCTCGAGGCGCTTGCATGAAAAGGCCCGCGTGCTGGCGACGTCGGCGCCCGACAACAACCACGCGGCGCTGCTCGAGGCGTTCGCCGGCGCCAAGAAATCGCTGCACGTGCGCATCTACGAGATGACCAACCCGAAGATCGTTGAAGCGTTGGTCAAGGCCAAGGCCCGCGGCGTCGACGTCGTCGTCTACCTCGAAGGCTCGCCCGTCGGCGGCATCGCCGATCAAGAGCGCTGGCTGCTCGACCGCGCCAACAAGGCCGGCATCCGCATCTTTTTCATCGGCGGCGTGCCGAAGAATCCGGTCAAGCCCCGCTACCGCTTCGACCACAGCAAGTACGTGATCATCGACGACAAGAAGGTGATCATCGGAACGGAGAACTACGGCCGCAGCGGCGTCCCCGTCGTCAACAGCTTCGGCAACCGCGGCTGGATGGTCCACATCGAGAGCCCCGACTTCGTGCGCCAGCTGCGCGCAGTCTGGGACGCCGACCTCGTGCTCGACGCCAAGGGTGACGCCGTGATGGGCGATCTCGTCGACATCAACGCCTCGGCCACCGACAGCTACGGCATGCCGTTTCGCGACCCGGCCTTTGAGCCTGACGAGCGGATTCCCCGCGGCCGCTACGACCAGCCCGAGAAGCCGGTGCTGGTCGACGACGTCGTCGACCTCGAGCTGGTGCTCTCGCCCGACACCAGCCTCAACGAGAACAGCGCGATCCTCGGGCTCATCGGCCGCGCCCAGAAGACGCTCTACATCGAGCAGAATTCGATTCGCCGGCGCTGGGGCAAGAAGACCGACGACAAAGACACGTTTGGCGACGTGCCCAATCTGGCCTTGCAGGCCGTCATCGCCACTGCCCGCCGTGGTGTGCAAACCCGCGTGTTGCTCGACAGCACCTGGTACAATGTACAAGGCGACGAAGACCGCGACAATGATGATACAGCACTGTTCTTGAACGAGCTGGCGCTCACCGAGGGCCTCGACCTCGTTGCCAAGGTCATCAACCTCGAGACGACCGCGCTCGAGAAGATCCACGCCAAAGGCGTCATCGTCGACGACAAAGAAGTCTTTGTTGGCTCGATCAACTGGACAGAGAACTCATTCAAGGGGAACCGCGAAGTCGGCGTCGTCGTCGGCCACCCGCAGATCGCCGGCTATTACGCGCGGCTGTTTCGTCGCGACTGGGCGCGCAGCCGCGTGTTCGGTGCCCCGGTGAAGCTCGACAAGGCGCACGTCCACGAGCGGCCCGACGACAAGAGCCCCGTGGTCCAGCGCCTCGGCCGCGGCGACAAGCTGTTCGTCGTCGGCGAGCACCACCGCGCGGCCAGCGGCCGCACCTGGCTCGAGGTGCGCTTGCCCAAGGGCAACGCCACCGGCTTCGTCGACGCCGCCTCCGCCGGCACCCCGCTGGCGTCGCCAGGCGAGGCGCTGCACGTCATCGGCAAAGAGGCCGTGATCGAGGGCGTCGTCGTCGCCACCAACGTCTCCGAGCGGCGCATCCAGCTGCGCTTCGCCGACGAGCAACGGCCGCCGTTCACCGCGGTGATCTTCCAGGACAACATCGCCAGGTGGGCGCCGAGCGGCCTCGACCCGGCGCGCGCCTACCAGGGCCGCCTCGTGCGCGTCAGCGGCTTCGTCAAGGTCTACCGGGGACCCGAGATCGTCATCACCGATCCGAAGCAGATCCAGATCGTGAAGTAGCCGCTCAGCGCAGGCGCAGCAGACGGAAGTAGGCGTCGCAGAGCTGGAGCCCCGGCAGGCTGCCGTCGATGACGGTGTCGACGAGGAAGCCCTGCTCGACGTCGTGGGCCCGGCGGGTACCGAGGTGCTCCAGGCGATTGCGGCACACGGCACCGAGCACCAGCGAGATGGGTCCGCGGCCCAGCGAATGGACCACGTCAGGCCGCCGCTCGGCGAGCAGTGCCGGCAGCGCCCTCAGCGAGACGCCTGGCCCGATCACCAGCACCTCGTGGCCAAGCTCTTCGAGCTCTCGACGCAGGCGCGGCAAGCGGATGTCGCCGTCGTGGAAGAAAGCGATGCGCATCTCAGCCCGTTCTCGCGGTTGCGGGCGCGTCGCGGTGGGCAACGTGCTTCTTCGAGAGGAAGAACAGCCCGAGCCCGGCGACGACCAGCAGGACCTTGTCGACGCCGGAGATGACGGTGGCGACGACGCCGCAGGCGACGCACAGCAGGCCGACAATGGCGACGGCGCGGCGTCCCCAGGAGCGGTGCGAAAGCGCGCCGAAGCCGACCAGCAGCCCGGCAATGGCGAGCAACATGGCCTTGGTCGACAGCGCTTCGTCGAGGCCGTCGCTGGTCCACCACATCATGAAGCCGGCCGCGAACGAGACAGCGCCGACGACGCCGAGAACCAGCGTCGCCGGCGACTTCGGCCGGTTCATCACGTCACGCCCGTTGAGGATCACGATGAACCAACACGCGAGCGAGGCGAGCAGCGACAACAACGCCAGCCAATCACCGAGCCGCAAGTAGAGCGTGTCGATGGTCTTCAAGGGGACGTCGTCGACGACGACGGCCTCTTCGTACATGCCGGTCTTTTTGTGGACGCCGCCGTGGATGTCGACCCAGGCCGAGATGCCGGTGTTGGTCGATCGGGCCACCGGGCGCCCGGTCTCGACGGCGCGCAGCGCGTACATGAGCAGGTGCTGCGTGGCCATGCCGCTGACGCCGTACCAGCGATCGTCGGTGAGGTTGGCCATGAAGGTCGCGCCGTTGTTGGCGATGGCCCGCGACACCTCGGGAAACACGCCCTCGTAACAGATGGTCACGCCGATGCGCATGGTCTGGCCGTCGACGACGACGTCGATGGGCTGCAGCGCGTTGCCGGGGGTGGTTGTGCCCAGCGGAATGAACTGGCGGATGAGCGCGCCAAACGGCCACGGCACGTATTCGCCGAACGGCACCAGGTGCGTCTTGTCGAAGCGGCCATGCACCTTCAGCTGGTCGTCGACGACGAACGCCGAGTTCTGCCGGATGTTCTGCTTCTTGCCGTCGGGGCCCGGCAAGCGGCCGGTGGCGACGACGCCGACGACGCTGGCCTGGGGTGGTTTGCTGCCGTCGGGCACGAGCTGCACGCGGCGGAAGTCCTGCAGGTCGCGATCGAAGCCGCGGGTCGGGAAGCTGCCCTCGGGCCAGAGCACGACGTCGGCGCCATCGTCGAGGGCCACTTTCTCGAGGCGGTGGAAGCGCTCGAGGATGGCCGACTTCGGCTCGTGCTTGAGGTCAGCGAGGCCTTCGTTGACGTTGGGTTGCAGCAGACCCACGCGCACCGACGGGCCGCCGAGCACGTCGTCTTGCAGGCGAATGGCGCCGAAGCCGGCCCAGCCGACCAAGGTGACGGCGGCGACGACGGCGGCGCGGCGATCGAGCCCCCGGCCCTGCCACCACGACGACACCACCGTCGCCAGCGCGGCGTTCAGCAGCACGGTCAAGAACGTGAGGCCGGTGACGCCGACGACGCTGGCGGCCTGCATGAACACCGGCACGGTGGCAAAGCTGTGGCCGACGGCGCCCCACGGAAAGCCGCCGAGCGGGCCGACGTTGCGCAGCAGCTCGACGCCGCTGATGACCGGCGGCAGGGTCATCCACAGCGGCCAGCCAAAGAAGCGGCCGATGACGCGCGACACCGCAAACGACGCCGCCACGTAGGCGCCCATCGCCGCGGTCAACAGCAGCAACACCGGCAACGCCGCCCACAATGGTGCGCCGCCGTAGACGTGGATGGTCGTCACCAGCCAGTTGATGATGATGAAGAACGCGACAAAGAACGTGACGAAGCCGATGGCGTAGGCGCGCTTCGGGCCTCCGCCGCCCGATGCCGCAGCGCGCCCCGCATCGACGTCGACGGCGAACAGCGCAGGCACCAGGCCGAACAGCGCGAGCAAGCCGGTGAGGCCGGTCGGATCGAGCGGTGTCTTGCCGGTGATCGACTCGATGACCACGGGCTGGCTCAAGCCGATCAACACGCCCGAGAGCACCGCCAGCAGCGGCCACGGCGCCAGAATCTCTGACATCTTTGACGTCGCCGACGGCAGCTGCGGAGTGGTCATGTCGGCGGCCAGCGCCGCGGAGGTCTCGACGGACATGCAGCAGCCCTTAACCCCTCGACGTCGTCACCGCGAGGGGGATGGCGCGCACCGGCAGGCGATGAGCACGGGCTCGCTTGAAGCCAGCGCCAGAAGCAAAGAGGGGCTCCGTCGAGCCCCTCGTCTGCGCAGCGGTGTCGGTCCGGCTCAGCCGCCGGGCTGGAAGACAAAGGTGTTGTTGATCGTGACCTCACCGTCGGTGGGTGCCGGGAAGCGCAGGCGCTTCAAGAGGGACACGACGCAGTTGTTGGTCTCGCCTGAGTTCATGCTGTCTTTGATGACGCGGGCCTCGGTGACCTTGCCGTCGTCACCGATGGTGAACTCGACGACGATCTTGCCGGCCAGC
>JBKJNL010000087.1:0-8254 GCA_046593615.1 Myxococcota bacterium
CGTCGGACCTCGTGGGCGTGCCCATCCTCGACCCCAAAGAAGGCACGCTGCGCTTCAAGAAGGGCCCGCTGTTCACGAACGTGGTGCTGGCCGACGAGATCAACCGCGCCAGCCCGAAGACCCAGTCGGCGTTGCTCGAAGCCATGGCCGACCGCTCTGTCTCCGTCGACGACACGACCCATGAGCTGCCGCGGCCGTTTCATGTGCTGGCCACGCAGAACCCGGTCGAGCACCACGGCGCCTATCCGTTGCCCGAGAGCCAGCTCGATCGCTTCCTCGTGTGCTTGTCGCTCGGCTACCCGCCCCACGCCGATGAGCGGGCCTTGCTCGTCGAGAACCGCACCGGCGAAGACAGCCTCGCCGACCTCAAGCCGCTGCTCGACGCCCACATCCTCGCCGAGGCCCAGGCCCACGTCGCCAAGGTCACGCTCAACGACGTCATCGCTGGCTACCTGCTCGGACTCGTCGAGGCCACGCGCCGCCATCCCGAGGTCGAGCTCCCTTGCTCACCGCGTGGCTCGCTGGCCTGGGCCAGCCTCTGCCGCGCGCGGGCGTTCCTCGATGGGCGGGCGTTCGTGATTCCCGACGACGTCAAGGCGACGGCGCACGCGGTGCTGGCCCATCGCCTGGGCATCCGTGGCGCCGTGACCCAGTCGCGCAAGCGAGCCAACGCCGTCATCGATGACATCCTGTCGACGGTGGCCGTGCCCCGCTGAGCCCCGCTCAGATTGTGTTCGAGAACGGGCGGCACCTCGGTCTGAACTGCGCCGCCTCCGAGGCCGCGCTAGCGTCCAGCAAGGGGCCAGGCTGCGAATGACGACGACGAATCCAACTCATGCGACTGCCAAGCAGATCGTGGTGCTCACCGGCCTGGCCGGCGCGGGCAAGACCACCGCCGCACGGGCCCTCGAAGACCTCGGCTTCTTCGTCGTCGACAACCTGCCGCCGCAATTGATCGAGCCGTTGATCGCGTTCGCCGACAGCGCCGGCGAAGGACGCAAGCGCCTGGCCTTTGTCGTCGACGCCCGCGAGGCCGGTTTCCTCAAGGATTTCCCCGCGACGTGGACGCGGCTGCAGCAGTCGGAGCACCGCCTTCTGCTGCTGTTCCTCGACTGCGCCGACGACGTGCTCGTGCGGCGCTTTCAAGAGACGCGACGGCGTCATCCGCTTGAGGCTCGCCTCGACAGCAACAACGGTGGCAACACGCCAAGCAATGGCAGCCAGATCGGCGACAGCGGCTTGTTCGCGGCCATCGCCAAAGAGCGCGCGCTGCTCGACGAGATGCGCACCCGCGCCGACCATGTGATCGACACGCGATCGTTGTCGGTGCACGACCTCAAGCGCCTCGTGGTCGACCGCTTCGGCGACGAGCGCTCGAGCCTGACCGTCACGCTCACGAGCTTCGGCTTCAAGCACGGGCTGCCCGCCGACCTCGACATGTGCTTCGACGCCCGCTTCTTGCCGAACCCGTATTTCGTCGACGCCCTGCGGGCCCACACCGGCCTCGACGCCGACGTCGCCGCCTACGTCATGGGCCAGCCCGACGCCGGGCCGTTCCTCGACAAGCTCTGCGACCTCGTCGCCTTTTTGATCCCGCGCTTCGTCGCCGAGGGGAAGAGCTACGCCACGGTCGCCATCGGCTGCACCGGCGGCAAGCACCGCTCGGTGACCCTCGTCGAAGCCGCGGTGGTCCGCCTGCGGGGGCTCGGCTTTGACGTCAAGGTGCGCCACCGAGACGTCGACAAGGGCTGACCCGCACGGCGAACGACACGGCAAACGGCACAGCGAACGAGACGGCCCACGACGGCCAAACGCGCGACACCCGCGGGCCGGCGTGGCAAAGTCGAGGCATGGCAGAGCTGAGCCGTCAGGTGACCATCGTGAACGAGCTGGGCCTGCACGCCCGCGCGGCCTCCAAGCTCGTGCAGCTGACCTCGCGCTTCCCCGTCGAGGTGCAGATCGGGCGCGACGACATGATGGTGAACGCCAAGTCGATCATGGGCGTGTTGATGCTCGCGGCCTCGAAGGGCACCGAGCTGCTCATCACGACCAGCGGCGACGATCAAAAGGCCCAGGAGGCCCTCGACGCCATTGTCGGCCTCATCAACGAGCGCTTCGGCGAAGGCAAATAGCCGAGCTCCTCAGGGCTTTGCTCAGCGCCTGCTCAGCGCCTGCTCAGCGCCTGCTCCGCGCGCCCTCAGCGCGAGCGTGCCGTCCCCATTTTCAGACTAGGGCTCCGGTCGCGACCGAAGATCGTCCTGTGGAAACGTCGGCTCCGTTTCGGGGGCAGCAACACATTCACCGAGCGGCTCGGCGAATCCACCGTCCACCAGATCGCGCAAGACGCGCGTCAGGTCGTTCACGGTGCCCTCGCCGAGGGCGACGTCGGCGGGGTTGATGATGTTGAGGTAGCAGGGGCTCGCCGGACCATCCACGGCCTTGCCCTCATCGCGCCACCAGAAATACAGTGAATGCACCGTCCATAGATATGTAAAATCGTACGCGGTCGGGTTCTCGCGCCAGGCCGCGATGCGCGCGACGGGGGCGCGGTAGGCGGCTTCGCGGCGGGCGACGACGACGGCGGCTTCGTTGAGGGCGGCGCGGGCGCTGGCGAGGGCGGGGCCGCGGTCGTCGTCGTTGTTGTCGGCGAGGTTGTCGACGTAGGTGTAGAGGCCGGCCAGCTGCTGCGCGCGCAGGCGGGTGATGGTCAGGCTGTCTTTCATGTCTTCAAAGAGGGGCAGGCCCGGACCGGTGACGATGAGCGACGACAGGCCGTCTTCGGCGTCGCTGAACAGGACGAGCATCTCTTGCAACAAGAGGTCGATCTCGCCGGTGTAGCTGGGGGCCGCGTGGAACGGGTTGCGCATCTCGACGAGGCCGAGCTTGGTCGGCTGCGTCTGGTTGGCGTTGATGCCGAAGTTCGACGCCAGGTCGGCGATGTCGTCAAAGGCCTCGAAGCCGGCGAGGTAGGCGAAGCCGCTGCGGCGCACGATGTCGTCGGGGGCGACGCCGTCGACTTCGCCGTCGATGAGCACGGCTTTTTCGGCGACGGCGAGGTCGGTGACGCGGTCGACGACGACGGGGCCGGCGGCGCCGAGCACGCGCGCCAGGGGCTTCAGGATCTCGCGCATGGCGTCGTCGGCGTTGTCCTGGCCGCGGCGCGGGTCCCAGGCGGCGCGGGCGGCGACGACGTCGTTCAACCAGTAGCCCCACTCCCAGCCGCTGCTGAAGATGCTCTGCCCGTCCATGTGCTTGCCGGCGTGGATGCCGCGGCCCATCAAGCCGAGGTCTTCGTCGTCGGCGAGCAGCTGCAGGTCGGACACGCGGCGCTCGGCGTAGAGGGGCAAGAACAGCGGCATGTCGATGTCGACGCTCACCCAGTAGGCGGTCTCGGGGTGCCAGACGACGGTGCGCTCGCCGACCTCCTGCTGCAGGAACTCGCGGATGTAGCCGAAGTCGGTGTTGCCGTAGGTCGGCGCGGGATCGGTGAGCCCGTACATCTGCACGGTGTGGGGCAACACGCCCATGCGCGGATCGGCCTCGCCCGGCAGGAAATTGAAGTTGAGCGGATCGCCGTTTTCATCGGTGAATGGCTCAGCGGTCTGACCGGTCGAGCAATGCACCTTGATTGCGGCTTCTTTGCCGTGGACTTCGTCGACGTAGCGGGCGACCTCGTTGATCCAGGCCAGCATGTTCTCGGTGCCGGGGTTGGTGAATTCGGTCGAGCCGTTCTCGGTGGCCAGGAAATCAAATCCGGCCGCCATCAGGTAATCCAGTCGCTCATGAATCTGCGCGAATTCGACGGCGCGGTCGCCGGCGTCGCGGATGAGCCGGAAAGTGTGTTGCTGCTGCAAGGCGATGGGCACGTCGGCGCCACAGGCGACGCCCCAGGCGTGGCAGTCGTCGACCAGCAGCTTCAATCGCCGTTGCCGCTCGACGCTCTGGGCGAAGTCGGCCCAGGACTCGGCCTCGAGCAGGATCCACTCGACCTCGTTCTGGCCGTTGGCGAGCATCCACTCGAGGAACAGCGACCACTCCGGGCGCATGGCGTTCCACGAGGCGACGTCGTCGGGGTCGCCCTGGCCCCAGCCGTTCAACAGCTCGGTCAGCTCGAGCGGATGCATCGTGTGCAGGTGCATGTTGCGCTTGTGCCAGCGCGGCGCGGTGGTGACGTCGAGGGTGGGCAGGGTGGCAGGCAGGGCCAGCGGCAACGTCGGCGCCAGCGGATGCATGAACGCGAAGCCGAGCTCTTCGAGCAGCGCGTACGAGCCATAGGCGGCGCCGCCGGGTGAGGGCAAAACGTGGCGGCCGGCGACGACCGCGGGCGGGTTGCCGTCGACGACGAGGGCGGGGTCGCCGTCGACGACGCCGGAGCGCAGCACGTAACCTTCGGGTCCAGCGGCCACGACGTCGGCGTCGCTGATGACCTGGGCCCGCGCCGGCGCATCGCCAAAGACCAGGGCCACGCTGTCGTCGTCGCAGGAGACGCCGTCGGCGCCGGAGACGCTGCCGTCTTCGCTGTGGACCACGACGACGTCGCTGGCGGGGGTGGCGGCGTCGAGCCGGGTCACGAGCTGCTGGCCGACGGCCTCGGGGAGGTCGCTGCCGAGGTGCACGTGCAGGCAGCGGGTGACGCGGGGCTCGCCTTCTCCTTCGCCGCCGGTGTCGCCTTCGCCCTCGTCGCCGTCCTCTCCTTCGCCCTCGACGGCGCCGGTGTCGCCTTCGCCCTCCGTGGGGCCGAGGCCCGGCGGCTCCGAGCAGGTGCAGCGGGGGAGCGCCAACAGCACGCCGACGACGACGACAGGCCAACAACGATGCATGGGCCGATGGTAGCGCGCTGGCCGACGACGTCCCCCTCGATCTGCCCCGCTATTCGCCCCTCTATTCGCCGGCGCGGCATCGGGCTCTACCTGCAGGATGAGGTTCCGCATGACGCCCCGCTTCGCCCCCCTCGCCGTCGCTTTTTCGCTCGCGCTGCTCGCGCTGCTCAGCGCCAGCGCCCTGGCCTTTGACGTCGATCAAAAAGCGACGGCGACCACGGTGGCGTCGTTCAAGACCCAGCAGCCGACGTCAAAGGCGCTGTTCGCAAAGGCCTACGCCTATGCGCTCTACCCGACGGTGACCCGCGCGGCCTTTGCCCTCGGCGGCGCCTACGCCGAAGGCGGCGTGTGGAAGGCCGGCAAGCTGGTCGGCAAGACCTCGTTGACGGCGGTGAGCATCGGCTTCGGCGCCGGCGGCGAGAGCTACAGCCAGGTCATCTTTTTCAAAGACAAAGCTTCGTACGACCGCTTCGTCAGCGGAAAGCTTGAGTTCGGCGCCCGCGCCAACGCCGTGTTCCTCGACAAAGGTGTCTCCGGCGAGCCGCCGTACGTCGACGGTGTGCTCATCCTCGCCCAGACAAAGGCCGGCCTGATGGCCGACGCCTCGGTCGGCGGACAGAAGTTCACCTTCGAAAAGCTCTGATCCCGCGGTCGACCGCATGGTCCACTGCAAGAAGCCTTCGCCCGTCGTTCCACGCCGCTCACCTCCGCGCTTTTTTGGAACATTTCTTGTCGTCGACAATCCCGCACCGCATCATGCAGCCCGTATGGCGGAAGGTCTGATTCTCGACGTCGAGCCGGTGTGGAGCGAGATCGATCTCGTTCGACAGCGAGCCGCAGCGTTCTTGCAGCAGAGCGGCATCGACAAAGACGCCACCGACGCCCTGGCCATGGTGGCCTGCGAGCTCACCGAAAACGCCACCAAGTACGGCAGCTTCCAAAGCGCCGCCCCGCGCATCACGGTCAAGGTCGGCATCACGTCGCGTCGCATCGTTGTCGAGGTGCGAAACCCGGTGGCCGACGCCGACCAGGGGCACCTCGCCCGCCTCGACCGCGCCGTCCAATGGATTCGCGGCCACCAGGATCCGTTCGAGGTCTACCTCGAGCGCTTGCGCGAGGTGTCGGCGCAGCGGCTCGACTCGTCAGAGAGTGGTCTCGGCCTCGTGCGCATCGCCTATGAGGGTCAGGCGGTGCTCGACTTCTACGTGAATGAAAAAAACATCCTCGCGGTGTCGGCGATGTACAGCCGGTCTGGAGAATCAGCATGACCGCAGAGCAATTCGAGGACGGACCGCTGACGCTCGAGGTGGCCGAGACCGACGCCAACGTCGTCGTCACCTGGCGCGGCCGCAGCATCGCCCGTGAGCCCGGCCAGTTCCTCCTGCCGATCCTGACGCGCGTCGTGGAGCAGGGCGAGCGCGCCAACAAGCGCGTGCTGCTCGACTTCCGCGCGCTCGAGTACCTGAACTCGTCGACCATCACGCCGGTCATCCGCATCCTCGAGCAGGCCCGGCGCGGCACCACGCAGCTCACGGTTGTCTACAAGACCGAGCTCAAGTGGCAGGCCCTGAGCTTCTCGGCGCTCTACCTGTTCCAGAGCCTCGACGGACGCGTGAAGGTGGAGTCCAAGTAGTGCTCGAGACCGAGGAGCACGATGTCGCCGGCGAGCTGAGCGACTCTGTGGGGCTGCGTCGGATCCGCGTCGTTCAGGCCCTGCATCACTCGCTGCTCGTCGAGTTCGACGGCGCCGCCCTCGACGTCGACACCGATTGCCAGGTGCGGCTCGGCGGCGGCGACCGCTGGATCGAGCTGGGTCCCTGCCGTTACTTCCCCCACTCCAAGGCGCTGCACCGGCGGGCGACCGACGCGGCGCCGTGGCCGGGGCAGGGCCGGATCGTCCCGCTGTCGACGGTGATCGATTTTCGCAGCCTGGTTGAACGCGGCCTCGTCGTCCCGCTCGCCGAGCGCACGCGACAGCTGCCGCTCCTCCTGCGGCGCAAAGATCAGGTCTCCCCCGGGTTCCGCGCCTTTACCAGCGACCTCGCCTATGACCTGCAGGTCTTTCGCAGTCTGCTTGACCAGGTCGATCGCAGCCTGCAGGGCGAGCCAGCCGCCGTCGCCGAGGTGGTGCGCGGCGTCGCCGTCGAACAGCAGTGGTCCTCGTTCTGCGCGTTGTTCGACGATGGATTGACCCGGCTCGAGGGGTTCGCCGCCGGCTTCGACAAGCGTGAAAACGAGCTGCACGGCTTCTACTTCCGCAAGCACATGTGGGATCTCATCCTGTGCTCGGGCTTCATCGCGCGCACCAACCTCAAGCCCCGCGGCTACGCCGGCGACTCCGAGATGATGCGCATGATCTACGAAGACGGCTTCGACGGTCCGACCATCTTTTCGCGCTTCATGCACTGCCACCCGGTGAAGACGGCGGCGGCCCAGGCAGTGCGCAACCGCCGGGCCCTCCTCGGGTCGCTGATCGGCGCCCACGTCGCAGACGTCGCCAACCGGCCCGGCCACGTCGTCAAGGTGATGTCCGTGGCCTGCGGCCCGGCGCGCGAGATCGCCGACCTCGTCACCTCACCCGAGCTCGCGCAGCAGTTGGCGTTCACGCTGGTCGATCAAGACGCCGAGGCCCTCGGTCAGGCCGAGGAGATGGTGACGGCCATCGCCGCCCGCGTCGGGGTCCCCCTCAACGTCAAGACCGTGCGCGATTCGGTGCGCACGGTGCTGCGGCAGCCCGATCTGGCAGCCCGTTGGGGGCGCTTCGACTTCATCTATTCGATGGGCTTGTTCGACTACCTGGTGGGTCCGGTCGCCCAGACGCTGCTGGCAAAGCTATACGATCTACTTGAGCCCGGCGGTGAGATCGTGATTGGTAATTTTCACGTCGGAAATCCCACCAGGGTATACATGGAATATTGGATGGACTGGGTGCTCTTCTATCGAAATGAAGAAGAGATGCTGGCCTTGGCCGACGCTCTGCCCGGGGCGCGCGCACGCATCTCCTTTGAAGAGACGAAGAGCCAGATGTTCCTGCACGTGACCCGAGGTTGATGCCGATGCCGTTCACCGTCACCGAGCCCTCGAAGAGCGTGGGCGTCGGCGTCGCCGATGAGCCGGCCACCCTCGACGAATACATGGCGACGCTGACCCACTCGTGGTCGCGCACCTTGACCACGCTCGGCTTCTCGCTCATCCCGCTGTTCTTCCTGCTCGACGTCTTCATGATGCCGCGAGAGCTGCTGGTCCGCTTCGGCGCCTACCGCGGCATCACCACCGTCATCATCATCCTGCAGTACTTCGTCGTCCGCGGCACGCGCCCCAGCCGCTCCTCGATCCTGCACGGCTACTTCTTCTCCGTCGTCGTCGGCGGCATGATCGCCCTGATGACCACCGACCTCGGTGGCTTCAACTCGACCTACTACGCCGGCCTCAAC
>JBKJNL010000991.1:0-2591 GCA_046593615.1 Myxococcota bacterium
CTCGACCTCGCGCACCAGCCGCGTCTTGCCGATGCCGGGCGGCCCGCTGACGACGACGACGGCGCCCTTGCCGCCCAGCAGGCGTTCGACGACGGCCGAGGCCATGCGCACCTCGGCGGCGCGCCCGGTGTGGGTCGGCTGGAACAGCTGATCCTTGGCCAGCTCGAAGGGCAGGTTCTTCACCGGCGCCGGGCCCGCGGACCTCATGCGCGTGCTGGTCTCTTGCGGACCCGACGGCAGGTCACGCGCGTCGTCGTCGAGGGCTTCGCGCACGGCGGCGATGAAGTCTTCGGCGGTCGGATAGCGATCCTTGGCCTCTTTCTTGATCAGCTTTTCACAAACCAGCTTGAGCTTGTGGTGGATCTCCGGATTGAATTTCTCCATCTCCGGCGGGGGCTTGCGCGCGTGGTGATAGGCGTAGCCAACACTGTTTTCACTGTAAAATGGATGGCGCCCCGACAGCAGCTCATACATGATGATGCCGAGGCAGTAGAGGTCGGCGCGTCCGTCGATTTCGCCGCCGAGAGCCTGCTCGGGCGACAGGTACTTGAACGTGCCGACGACCATGCCGCCCGAGCTGTGCTCGCTGTTGGCCGAGAGCTGCTTGGCGATGCCGAAGTCCATCAGCTTGGCGACGCCGGTGCGGGTGACAAGGATGTTGTCTGGCTTGAGGTCGCGATGGACAATTCGATGACTGTGGATTTCGGCAAGGGCAAAGGCCACCTGCACCATCAAATCGGCGACCTGCTTGACGCGCGCGGGCTCGTTCAGACGCCGCCGCTGCTCGACGGTAAAGATGCCGTTGGGCGGGCCGTCCTTGCCGTTGGGCACGATGGCGTCTTCGCCGTCGAGGTGCTTGCGTATCTCTTTGCCCTCGACGAGCTCCATGGTGAAGAACGGGCAGCCCTCGTGGGTGCCGGCTTCGTAGACGCGGATGACGTTGGGGTGCTCGACGCGCTGCATGGCGCGGAACTCACGCTTGAACCGCAGCGCCGAATCCGGCCGCGACAACGCCTCGGGCGGAATGATCTTGAGCGCCACCTGGGCGCCGGTCTTCAGGTCCTTGACCCGGTAGACGATGCCCATGCCGCCGCGGCCGAGCTCGGACAGCACATCGAAGTGCCCGATCTGTTTTGGTTGAGAAGCCATCGGCCCCACCACGATCGTGCATCCGCCGGTGCCACCGCAACTTCGGCAGCTCCTGGTCGGGCGCACCGCGCCGCCGGCGTCGTCGGGGAGCGAGGGGAAGAGACCCGGCCTCGGTCAGCGGGTCACGGGGCCACGACCGCGACTGTGGCAGCGCATGGCAGAGCCACGGAGAGCGAAGCGCCCAGAAATGCGAACCGACGGGGTCAGCCAGGGGGCGGAGGGCATCCGACGGAGGTCCGACGAGCGGATCCCTCCCGATACAGAACACATCGCAGGAGAGCCCCACGTGACGACCCTCAGCCGCACCGACTTCGTCAGCCAGAACGCCAGCAAGTCCATCGACCTGGCAAAGACGCGCGAGACGCTGAGCGAGCGCAACCAGCGGGCGCTGGCCACCGCCGACGCCAACCGCGACGGCAAGATCGAAGGCGCCGCCGAGCTGGGGCAGGCGTTCGCCAACCTCGACAACTTCGACAAGAACGGCTCGCGCTCGTCGATCAACCTGGGCACGCCGTCGGCCCCCACCGCCCTGCGCGGCACCTTCAGCGCCATCGAGCGCGCCACCGCACCCCGCCGCGGCCTCGGCAACAACGGCGGCAACAACAACGCCAACAATGGCGGCAACGCCGGCAACACCAACAACAGCGGCCGCACCACCGGCACCACCGGCGCCGCGCCCGCCGCGCCCGGCAACAACCGCGGCGCCGACGGCACCGCCAACATCACGCGCACCACCAACGCCGGCGCCCGCAACCAGATGGTCGAGGGTCAGGTCACCGTGAACGGCAACACCTACAACTTCCGCAGCGGTGGCCACGGCCGCGGCAGCCTGCCCAAGGGCAACTACGAGATCACCCGCCACCTGGACTCGCGCAACGACGCCTCCATGAGCGTCGGCGGCGTCGGCTTCTCGTTCGCCATGTCCGACAAATTCGACGCCCGCGTCGGCGGCACCCGCACCCTGCTGCGCGTCCACCCCGACGGCCGCGGCCCCGGCACCGAAGGCTGCCTCGGCATCGTCGGCGACGCCGCCACCCAGCGCCGCTTCCGCGCCGACATGCAGGCCGCCATCCGCGCCAGCGGCGGCAGCTACACCCTGCGCGTGCAATGAGCTGACGACGAACACCGTGACGTCGTCGTCGACGAAGAAGAGCCCTGCCCGGGGCTCTTTTTCTGCGTCTGCTGCGGCTGCTTGCGGGCTAGGCCGAGAACGCGTCACGGACGTGGAAGACTTCGGTGCGGGTGACCGCGACGACGTCGAAGCGGGCCCGGGCGGTGGGGGCGTGCCGGGCCAGCCAGGCCGAGGCCCCGCGGATGAGCTTCTGCTGCTTCGACGCCGACACGCTCTCGAGGGCCTCGAGGCGCGTCTTGCGCTTCTTGACCTCGACAAACACGACGACGTCGCCGTCTTTGACGACCAGGTCGAGCTCGGCGTGGGCGAT
>JBKJNL010000126.1:0-4822 GCA_046593615.1 Myxococcota bacterium
CTGCGACGGCTTCATCACCAAGCCCGCGATCCCCCCCGACATGGTGCGCGAGATCCAGCGGGTGCTCGGCATGCCCATCGACCCGGTGCAGTCCCGCTCGAACAAGCGTTGACCGGCTTGATGGCGAACCGTCGTCGTCGTCGTCGTTCTCACGCTCGGCGTGCCCACCGTACTCACGCCTGAACCTCGAGCGGGCCCGTGGACATCTGACGGGGGTGACTCCGCATCCCGGCCGCTCGGGGCCGGGCATCTCTCAGGAACCAACCATGATCCGTTCGTTCGCCACCGCCGTCGTTGTCGCCGTTGTCGCTGTCGGGGCCGCCGGTCCCGCCGCCGCCCACATCCAGGTCGAGAAGGTCGCCTATGCGGCCAAAGACGGCGCTCCCCTCGAAGGCCTCATCGCCTACGACGACTCCATCAAGGGCAAGCGCCCGGCCGTCGTCGTCGTCCACGACTGGATGGGCATCAGCGGTGACACCGAGCAGCGCGCGCGCGAGCTGGCGCAGATGGGCTACGTCGCCTTTGCCGCCGACATCTACGGCAAGGGCGTGCGCCCCAAGGATGCAAAGGCCGCCGCTGAGCAGGCCGGCAAATTCAAGGGCGACCGCGCGCTGCTGCGCAGCCGGGCCCAGGCCGCGCTCGACGTCGTCGCCAAGAACGCCAACGTCGACGCGGGCAAGATCGCCGCCATCGGCTTCTGCTTCGGCGGCACCACCGCCCTCGAGCTGGCCAAAAGCGGCGCGCCCCTGCGCGGCGTGGTCAGCTTCCACGGCGGCCTCGACGCCGTCACCGCCGGCGACAGCAAGAACATCAAGGGCAAGGTGCTGGTGCTGCACGGCGCCGACGACCCGTACGTTCCCCAGAAGGACATCGCGGCTTTTGTGAAGGACCTCGACGCCGCCAAGGTCGACTGGACCATGACCTCGTACTCCGGCGCGGTGCACGCGTTCACCGTCGTCGGCGCCGGCACCGACAACAGCAAGGGCGCGGCCTACAACGAGCGCGCCACCAAGCGCGCCTTTGCCGCGACGAAAGCCTTTTTCGACGAGATCTTTGCCTGATGGGACGGTGCGCCCGTGACCCGCGCCACGGGCGGTCGGGCCCGGTTCAACCCGGGGAGGTCGGCATCTTGCTAGCGTCGCGGCGTGCCAGCACCCGACCCCTGGAGTGACGCCGTCGTCGTCGTCGATGACGCCGGTGTCGTCGTCGCCGCCAACCCCGCCGCCGAGGCCCTGTGTGGACGGGCCCTGCTCAACCTGCCGCTCGCCACGCTGCTGAAGGGCAACGACGGGCAGGAGGCCGCGCTGCCGGGTGCGCTGCCGGGTGCGCTGCCAAGTGCGCTGCCAAGTGCGCTGGCGAACGCGCAGGGCGGCCGCGGCGTCATCGTCAACGGCTTCGGCGTTCCAGGGGCCCGCGTGCCCGTCGACATTGTGGTGTCGACCATGGCCATGGCCGGTGGCCCGGCGCGGACCCTGGTGCTGCGCCCCGTCGACGGCCGGGTCAGCGATCCGGTGCGCCAGATGGCCGCCAACGTCGGCCACGGGCTGCGCAACCCGCTCGGCGCCATCACCAACGCCTGGTTCTACCTGGGCAGGCGCGTGCGGACTCTCGAGGTCGCCAAGACCGATCCGCGGGTGCCGCAGTTCCTCGACATCGTCGACGTCGAGCTGCGCCGCTGCGCCCAGGTGGTCTCGGACCTCTTCGACTTCGCGAACCTCAAGCCCACGGTGCGCACCTCGGTGCGCCTGCGCTCCCTCATCGACGGCGTCGTGACCGCGGCCGCCCACCCCGCCGTGCGCAGCGAGGTCGGCGACGACCTGCCGTTGGCCTGGGTCGACGGCGCGCAGATCAGCCAGGCGCTCTCGGCCCTGGTGCAAAACGCCGTCGACGCCGTCGCCAGCACGCTGGTGACCCCAGGCGGGACCGGCGTCGCCCCGCGCGCGGCGCAGGTCACGGTGCGGGCCCGCTTCGAAGGCGACAACGAGCTCGTCATCGAAGTCGAAGACAACGGCAGCGGGCTCTCCGACGAAGCCCGGGCCCGGCTGTTCGAGCCGCTGTTCACGACCAAGCTCAAGGGCACGGGCCTCGGGCTGGCCCTCGTCGACGCCGTCGCCCGCGGACACGGGGGCTTCGCTTCGGTGGTCGCCGCGGCCTCGGGCGGCACCGTGTTTCGCTTGCGCCTCGCCGATGGAGCCCACCGCTGATGTCCGACCCCACGCTCAAAGCCCCCGCGAAGCGCATCCTCGTCGTCGACGACGAGCTGAACGTGCGCATCACCCTGGCCGCCAACCTCGAGCTGGCCGGCTACGTCGTCGTCGAAGCCGAAGACGGCCTCGCCGCCGTCGAACGCGCCGCCAACGAAGAATTCGACCTCGTCGTCATGGACATCCGCATGCCGCGCATGGACGGCGTCGAGGCCTTGCGCGTCATCCGCAAGCAGCGGCCGGGCATGCAGGTGCTGCTCGTGACCGGCTTCGCCGTTGAGAACCTGCTGCGCGAGGGCGTGCGCGGCGGCGCGTTCACCGTCGTGCAGAAGCCCGTCGAGATGGAGGCGCTGCTGGCCCTGGTGGCCTCGGCCCTCACCCACCCGATGGTGCTGGTCGTCGACGATCACCCGGCGTTCTCGAGCACCCTGCTGGCCACGCTCGAGCAGTCCGGCGTGCGGGCGGTCGCCGTCAGCGACGGCGCCGCGGCCCTGGCGGCCGTGAAGAACGGCGGCTTCGACGTCTGCGTGCTCGACCTGATGATGCCCGGCATGTCGGGCGTCGACATCTGCGCGATGTTGCCGCCTGAGACCTCCGGCGTGTCGATCATCGCCGTCACGGGCTCCGACGACGCCGTCTTGATACGCCGGGCCCTCGACAGCGGCGCCAGTCAGCTGCTGCGCAAGCCGTTTTCGCCCGACGAGATCCTCGAAGGCATCAGCGCCGCCCGCCGCCGCCTGGCCGTCGTCGCCGCCCGCTAAGGGCCCGGGCCCGGGCCACGGCCAGCTGCCCGAGCGCCAGACCCCCATCGTTGGGGGGCACCACGGCATGCGTGAGAACCACGACGCCGGCCGCGCGCAGCCGCCGCGACGGTCCCGACAACAGCCGTGCGTTCATGAACACGCCGCCGCTCAGGCCGATGGTGTCGACGTCGAAGCGGCGGGCCAGATCGAGCGCTGTGCCGACGACCATGTCGATGACCGCGTTGTGGAAGCGTCGGCTCACGACCGCCGGTGAGCGGCCGGCGCGCACGTCGGCGACGACGGCGCGAATCACCGGACGACCATCGACGACCTCGCCGTCCCGGCCATAGGCATAGCGGTCGTCGTTGTCGTCGTTGTCGTCGCCGTCTTCCAGGGCGTCTTCCAGGGCGATGGCGGCCTCGCCCGAGAACCCGACGTGCGCGCCGCACAAGCCGCACAGGGCGGCGACCGCGGCGAACATGCGGCCCATGCTCGACGTCACGGGGGCCTGGAAGCCCTGGGCGATGAGCTGGCGCGCCAGCCGCCGCGTCGCCGCCGGGACGCAGGCGAGCACCTCGTCCTGGTGGCCGTTGTGCTCGGCGTGCTCGTCGTGCTCGTCGATGCCGCTGGCCTGCAGCCAGCCGAGCGCGCTGCGCCACGGCTCGCGGGCGGCCCGTTCACCGCCCGGCAGGCGCACCGTCGACAGCCAGGCCGCACGCGTCACCTGCCCGACGTCGCCGACGAGGAACTCGCCGCCCCACAGCGTGCCGTCGTCGCCGAGGCCGCTGCCGTCAAAGACGACGCCGACGGCGCGGCCCGGGTGCTGGTGCTCGGTCAGCAGGCTGGCGAAGTGGGCGTGGTGGTGCTGCACGGCGACGACGTCGAAGCCGCGGGCCCGGGCGACGCCGTGGGCCCAGAGGCTCGAGGCGTAGTCGGGGTGCAGGTCACAGGCGATGACCGACGGCGACAGTCCGTAGAGCGCTGCGTGCCGCTCGACGGATTCAGCGAGGGCGCCGGTGGCGGCGACGCTGTCGAGGTCGCCGACGTGGGGCGACAGCACGGCCCGCGCACCGTCAGAGAACGCGACTGTGCAGCGCTGGTGGCCGCCGACGGCGAGCACGCAGGCATCGCCCGGCGACGAAGTGGGCAACAGCGGCAGCGACGACGGCGCGAGGCCGCGCCCACGCCGCAGCACGCGCACGGTGCCGTCGATGACGCGGACCACGGCGTCGTCGCAGCGCTGACGGATCGGGCGGTCGTGGTGGAGGAACACGTCGGCCACCGCCGACAAGGCGACGACGGCGCCGGCTTCATCGACGACGACGGGGTCATCGGCGCGGTTGCCGCTGGTCATCACCAGCGGGCGGCCGTCGACCGCGCGCAGCAGCAGGTGGTGCAGCGGCGACGACGGCAACATCAGACCGACGACCTTGCCCGGCGCGACCCACGACGAGAGCGCGCTGCCGGCGCGCCGGCGCAACAAGACGATGGGCCGCGCCGGCGACGACAGGGCTTCGGCTTCGTGGTCGTCGACGTCGGCGAGGGCCCGGGCCGCGTCGAGGTCGAGCACCATCACCGCCAGCGGCTTGCTCGGCCGGTGCTTGCGGTCGCGCAGGGCCTCGACGACGTCGTCAGCGGTGGCATCGCAGCACAGGTGATAGCCGCCGACGCCCTTCAGCGCGCCGATGCGCCCGGCCAGAACCGCCGCCGCAAAATCGGCGATCGACGACGACAGCCGCGGCCCGCACGCGGGACAGGCCAGCGTTTCGGCGTGCCAGCGTCGACCCTCGCCCTTGTCGTCGGCGCCGTCGTCGACGCAGTCCGCCGCGCAGGCGGCGCACGGCGCGAACCCGGCCATCGTCGTGCGGGCGCGGT